>JAWWPK010000317.1:0-8944 GCA_033854925.1 Nocardioidaceae bacterium
TGCGCCCGGGTGTCGGCCGGAGCGCCTGCGTCGGGGAGGCCGAGCACCAGGCCGAGCGCGACGACCGCCGCGGCGCCGGTCAGCGACCCGGCCCGAACGCTCCGACGCCGCCACCACGCAGGAGGCGAGGTCGCGACCGCTACGGCCTGGGTGTCGACGTCCGCCTGGGCCGCCCGCGCCGCCGCGAGGCCGCGGCTCGCTGGTGCGAGCTCCGCGGCGACCTCGGCCGCCGTGGGCCGCGCTCCGGGCTCGCGCGACGTCATGGCGCCGAGCAGCCTCCCGAGGGGGGCTGGCAGGTAGTCGGGTACGGCGGGGTCGTGGGTGAGGCGGGCCAGGGCCGCCTCCGTGGGCGTCCCGCCGAAGGCCGGCGCCCCGGTGATCAGCTCGAGCAGGACCAGCCCCAGGGCGTAGACATCAGCTGCCGTGCCCACCGCGCCGCCGGAGGCCTGCTCCGGCGCCAGGTAGGTGGCCGTCCCGATCGTCGTACCGGTCGCGGTGACCCGGACCGTGTCCCCGACCAGCCGAGCGATGCCGAAGTCGGCCACCCGGACCCTCCCCTGCCCGTCGAAAAGCAGGTTGCTGGGCTTGATGTCGCGGTGGACGACGCCTGCCGCGTGCACCGGCACCAGTGCCGAGGCCACCTGCGCGCCGATCTCGGCCACCCGGTCCAGCGGCTGGGAGCCACGGTCCACCAGGTCGGCGACAGTGCCACCGGGCAGCAGCTCCATGACGAGGTAGGGGTGGTCGCCGGTGATGCCGGCGTCGAGCACAGTGACCAGCCCCGGGTCCGACGTTCCGGCGAGGATGCGCGCCTCGGACACGAACCTGGCGCGGGTGGTCTCGGAGTCCGGCGTCTCCCGCAGCAGCTTGATCGCGACCCTGCGCTCGAGGAGCGTGTCCTGGGCGGCGAACACGTCCGCCATGCCACCACGGCCGAGGCGGGACTCGATCCTGTAGCGACCCGCGACCATCGAGTCCGACGATCGGAGCTCCTGTCCCATCCGGGGTGTCTCCGTCCGCGCGTGGGTGACTCAGCCATCCTGTGGTACCCGCACGGTCGGGGGGTCAAGCCTCAGCGGTGCGGCGGTCCGGACCGGTCGAAAGGGAAAACCCGGCAGGTGGACCTGCCGGGTCGTCGAGCGGGGTCGGGACGCAGGGTCAGCGGGTCTCGCGGTGGATCGTGTGCTTGCGGTCGCGCGGGCAGAACTTCATCAGCTCGAGCCGGTCGGGGTCGTTGCGCCGGTTCTTCTTGGTGATGTAGTTCCGCTCCTTGCACTCGGTGCAGGCGAGAGTGATCTTGGGGCGAACGTCGGAGCTCTTGCTGGCCACGGGAAGTTCCTCTTGTTGGTTGTGCTTCTGTCTGCGCAGTAGCGGGGGCGGGATTCGAACCCGCGACACCACGATTATGAGCCGTGTGCTCTAACCACCTGAGCTACCCCGCCACGGGGGACACGGCCTCACTGTCAAGCGTGCTGACGTACGCCAATCCAGATCCGACTGTGCCAGAGCCCCTCTACGGAATCGAACCGTAGACCTTCTCCTTACCATGGAGACGCTCTGCCGACTGAGCTAGAGGGGCCGGTGGGTGACACCGACGGAGAACTCTACACAGCCTCGTCGGTCTGGCCGAATCGCCTGAACAGGGCTCAGCTCAGCCCTGGATCCGGGCGAACGGGACCGCCTCTTCGAGCTCATACGCCAGCTCGATCAAGGTGGCCTCGCGCCCCGCGCCCGCTCCGAACATCATCCCCTGCGGCAGCCCGCTGGCGGTGGTCGCGAGGGGCAGCGAGATGGCCGGGGCGCCGGTGGCGTTCTGAAGGGGCGTGAACGCCACCCAGTCGAGGACCCGGTCCATCACGACCTCGTAGTCCTGGGTCGGGTCGAGCCAGCCGATCCGGGGGGTCTCGGTGGCCAGCGTCGGCGTCAGCGCGACGTCGTACTGCTTGAAGAAGTCCTCGGACACCTTGCCGCTGCGGCGCAGCCGGCGGATGGCGCCCGGCAGCCGGTGCAGGTTGCGGCGGGCGTGCTGGGCCAGGCCGTGGCTCACGTTGTCGAGGTTGCGGGGGTCCCACGAGGCGCCGTGCAGCCGGCGGCCGCCGCGGATCAGGAAGAAGGCCAGGCTCGACCAGTAGAGGAGGAAGTCGTCGGGGAACGACGCGTCCACGGGGGCGTCCACGTGCTCGACGTGGTGGCCGAGCTCCTCGAGCTGCGCGGCAACCTTGAGCGTGAGCTCGGTGACCTCAGGGGATGCACCACGGCTGACACCCACGGTGGCGACACCGATCCGGAGTCGTCCCCGGCCGGGCCGGGTCAGGTCGCCGATCGGCCGCAGGTGCAGGGCTCGGTAGACCTTCTCGGCCTCCCGGAAGAACGCCGCGGTGTCGCGGACGCTCCTGGTGACCACGCCGTCACTGATGATCCGCACCGGCATCTGGCGCATCACCGCGTCCTGGGCGAGCCGGTCCCGGGTCGGCTTGAGCCCGACCAGGCCGTTCACGGCCGCCGGGATCCGGATCGAGCCGCCGCCGTCGTTCGCGTGGGCGATGGGCACCACGCCCGCCGCCACCATCGCCGACGAGCCGGCCGAGCTCGCGCCGGCCGTGTGCCGGGTGTCCCACGGGCTGCGCACCGGCCCGATCCGCGGGTGCTCGGCGCTCGGCGAGAAGCCGTACTCGCTGAGCTGGCTCTTCCCGAGCGGCACCAGCCCGGTCGCGAGGTACATCCGCGCGAAGTCGCCGTCCCGCTTCGCCGGCACCGGTGCCCAGGCATCGGCGCCCTCCATGGTCGGTATCCCGGCCACGTCGACGTTGTCCTTGACCCAGGTCGGTACGCCGGCGAAGTAACCGGGCCGCGGGTCCTGCGCCTCGGCGCGAGCGCGGTCGAAGGCCTCGTGGGCGATGCCGTTGAGCTCGGGCTGCATCCGCTCGGCCCGCGCGATCGCCGCTTCGACCACCTCGGGGATGGACACGTGTCCGGCGTGCAGCGCTTCGACGAGTCCGATCGCGTCGTGGTCACCGAGCGCGTCGGCACCGAAGGCGTGGACGCGGGACGAGGTCACGGGCAGGGAATCTAGCGGTTCCTTGACTTATCGTTTTTCGTTGTTATTGAATATCGATATGACGAACAGCGTGCGACGGTCGCTGGTGCCCTTCCTCCTGCGGGGATTCCTGCGGTTGCTGGTCCTCACCACGCCGCTGCTGATCCTGTTCGCCGCCTTGGACGCCGACCGTCGGAGGGTCACCTGGGTCGAGCCCCGGGACGGCGACGCACGCGCAGAGCTGCCCTCCTGGCTCGGCACCCCCCGGACGGGGACCAGCGTCGAGGTCGAGGGGCGGATCCGCTACGTCGTCGACCACGCGTCGACCGGGCTCTGGCTCCTCTCCCTGCTGCCCGCACTCGTGCTGGCCCTCGCCGTCTCGAGCGTGGCCCTCCTGCTGCTCCGACTCATGCACGAGACGTACGCCGGCCGGCCGTTCTCCGACCACGGGGTCCGGAGGCTCCGCCTGGTCGCCGCGGTCGTCGGCGCCGCAGCTGTCGTCTTACCGCTGCTCGACTCGGTGTCCTCCCACGCGATCGTGGCGCGCGTGCTGCCTGACCGGGCCCCCGGGATCGTCGACGGATGGGACATCCTCGGTGCCACCATCCCCTGGCTCGTGGTGGCCCTCCTCGTTCTCGCGGTCGCCGAGGCCTTCGACATCGGCGTGGGCCTCGCCGACGACGTGGCTGGGCTGGTCTGAGTGCCCGTCGAGGAGCCACACCGGATCGTCTGCCGCCTCGACGAGCTGCTGGTCGAGCGTGGCCTCACGCTCACCGCGCTCGCCGAGCAGATCGGCGTGACGATCGTGAACCTGAGCGTGCTGAAGAACCAGCGTGCCAAGGCGGTGCGGTTCAGCACCCTGACCGCGATCTGCGACGCCCTGGACTGCCAGCCCGGCGACCTGTTCGAGGTCGAGCCCTAGAACATCGCGCCGGGGTTGAGGATGCCCTGGGGGTCGAGGGCGTCCTTGACCTTCTGGTTGAGCGCGAGCGCGTCCGGGCCGAGGTAGGCGCCGAGCCAGGGGCGCTTGAGGCGGCCGACGCCGTGCTCGCCGGTGATGGTGCCGCCCAGGGACATGGCCAGCTCCATCACCTCGCCGTACGCCGTCCGGGCGCGCTCGGCCATGTCCTCGTCAGCGGGGTCGAAGACAATCAGTGGGTGGGTGTTGCCGTCACCGGCGTGCGCGATGACGGCGATGGTGACCTCGCGCTTCGCCGAGATGTCGGCGATGCCGTCGACCAGGGCGCCGAGCTGCGGCAGGGGCACGCCGACGTCCTCCAGCAACAGGGTGCCGGTGCGCTCGACAGCGGGGATGGCGTTGCGTCTGGCGACGACGAACGCCTCGCCCTCGTCGGCGTCGTCGGTCGAGAAGACCTCGGTGGCGTTGTTCTCCTCGCACAGCCCGGCGATGAGCTCGCACTCCGCGGTCGCGTGACCGGCCGGCTCGTCGGACTGGATGACCAGCATCGCAGCGGCTTCCCGGTCGAGGCCCATCTTGGTCAGGTCCTCGACGGCGTTGATGGTCGGCCGGTCCATGAACTCCAGCATCGAGGGGCGCAGCCGCCGGGTGATCGCGAGCACCGTGGCGGTGGCGTCGTCGAGGGTCGCGAACGTCGCGACCAGGGTGGCCGGCGGCCGCTGCTTCGGGACCAGCCGCAGCACGATCTCGGTGATGATCCCCAGCGTCCCCTCCGAACCGACGAACAGCTTGGTCAGCGAGAGCCCGGCGACGTCCTTGAGCCGGGCCCCGCCCAGCCGGACCGCGGTGCCGTCGGCGAGCACGACGGTCAGGCCGAGCACGTAGTCGGTGGTGACGCCGTACTTCACGCAGCACAGGCCGCCGGCGTTGGTGGCGATGTTGCCGCCGATGGAGCAGATCTCGTAGGACGACGGGTCGGGCGGGTACCAGAGGTCGTGCTCGGCCGCCGCCGCCTTGACCTGGGCGTTCATCAGCCCGGGCTGCACGACCGCGGTCCGGGTCACCGGGTCGACCTCGATCGCGGTCATCCGCTCGGTCGAGACCACCAGGCAGCCCTCGACCGCGGACGCCCCGCCGGACAGTCCGCTGCCCGCCCCCCGGGGCACGACAGGGATGCCGTGCGCGGCCGCGAACCGCACCGCCGCCTGCACGTCCTCGGTCGACCCGGCCCGCACCACGGCGAGTGGGACGCCCGCGTCAGGATCGTTGGCGCGGTCCCAGCGGTACTTCTCCATCCGCTCCGGATCGGTCACGACGACGTCGTCGCCAAGCTCCGCGAGGAGGGGCCCGAGGTCGACCTGTGCGTCCACAGTCATGTAGGCAAGACTGAACCGCTGACGGCAAAGACGCCAATGAAGGAGTGATCGTGGGATTGCCCATCAACCGAGTGGCCGTCGGAGGGCTGCAGGTCGCGGAGGTGCTGCACGCGTTCGTGCGCGACGAGGCGCTGCCCGGGACGGGCATCGACGAGGCCGCGTTCTGGAGCGGCGTCGAGGACCTCCTCGGCGACTTCGCCCCGCGCAACCGGGAGCTCCTGGCCCGCCGCGACGAGCTCCAGAAGCAGCTCGACGAGTGGCACACGGCCCACCCCGGGCCGATCCGCGACCAAGGGGCGTACGTCCAGCTGCTCCGTGACCTGGGCTACCTGGTCGACGAGCCCGCGGACTTCACCATCGAGACCAGCAACGTGGACGAGGAGGTCGCCGTCCAGGCCGGCCCGCAGCTCGTCGTACCCGTGCTCAACGCGCGGTTCGCGGCCAACGCCGCCAACGCCCGCTGGGGCTCGCTCTACGACGCGCTCTACGGCACCGACGCGCTCCCGGAGGACGACGGCCAGGAGCGCGGGTCGTCGTACAACCCCAAGCGCGGAGCCGCGGTGATCGCGAAGGCGCGGGCCTTCCTGGACGAGCACTTCCCGCTGACCGACGGCAGCCACGCGGACGCCACCGGCTACTCGACCGAGGACGGCGCGCTCACCGTGAAGCTCGGTGAGGGCGAGTCCGCGCTCAAGGACCCGAGCCAGTACCTCGGCCACCGCGGTGACCCGGCCGACCCCGAGGGCGTGCTGCTCATCCACCACGGGCTGCACGTCGAGATCCAGGTCGACCGCGACGACGACATCGGCAAGGACGACGCCGCCGGCGTGAAGGACCTGCTGATGGAGGCCGCGGTCTCCACGATCATGGATCTCGAGGACTCGGTGGCCGCGGTCGACGCCGACGACAAGGTCGAGGGCTACCGCAACTGGCTGCTGCTCAACCAGGGCACGCTGACCGCCGAGGTCGCCAAGGGCGGGCCGGATGGTGAGCGCCGGTTCACCCGCGGCCTCGAGCCGGACCGCCTCTACGACGGCCCCAACGGCCAGCTCGTGCTGCCCGGCCGGTCACTGCTGTTCGTGCGTCAGGTCGGCCACCTGATGACCACCGACGCGATCCTGTTCGATGCTGGTGACGGGACCGCGGAGATCCCCGAGGGCATCCTCGACGCGGTCATGACGGCGCTGTGCAGCCTGGTCGACATCCAGGCCCGCAGCGAGCTCGCCAACTCCCGGACCGGCTCGATGTACGCCGTGAAGCCGAAGATGCACGGCCCCGACGAGGTGAGGTTCACAGATGACCTGTTCGCGGCGGTCGAGGACCTGCTGGGACTGGGTCGGGGCACCATCAAGCTCGGGATCATGGACGAGGAGCGGCGTACGTCGGCGAACCTCAAGGCCTGCATCCACGCGGCCCGGGGCCGGGTCGCGTTCATCAACACCGGCTTCCTCGACCGCACTGGTGACGAGCTGCACACCTCGATGCTCGGCGGCGCGATGATCCGCAAGGGCGACATGAAGTCGACGGCGTGGATCAAGGCCTACGAGGACCAGAACGTCGACATCGGGCTCGCGTGCGGCCTGCAGGGCAAGGCCCAGATCGGCAAGGGCATGTGGGCGATGCCCGACGAGATGGCCGCGATGCTCGAGCAGAAGATCGGCCACCCGCAGGCCGGTGCCTCGTGTGCGTGGGTGCCGTCGCCGACAGCGGCGACGCTGCATGCCCTGCACTACCACCAGGTGGACGTCGCGGCCCGGCAGAGGGAGCTCAGCGGCGGCCGGCGTACGACGATCGAGCAGCTGCTCACCGTCCCGCTCGCCGACCCGCCGTCGTGGAGCGACGACGACAAGACCGCCGAGATCGAGAACAACCTGCAGGGCATCCTCGGCTACGTGAAGCGCTGGATCGACGACGGCGTCGGCTGCTCGAAGGTGCCCGACATCCACGGCACCGCGCTGATGGAGGACCGCGCCACCTGCCGGATCTCCTCGCAGCACGTTGCGAACTGGCTGCACCACGGCGTGGTCACCGCCGACGAGGTCGAGGCGGCGTTCCGCCGGATGGCCGACGTCGTCGACGAGCAGCAGGCCGACCAGTCCGGTGAGGGGGCCTACCGGCCGATGGGGCCGTCGTACGACGGCGAGGCCTTCGGCGCCGCCCACGATCTCGTCTTCCAGGGGCTGAGCCAGCCCTCGGGCTACACCGAACCGATCCTGCACCGCCGCCGCCGTGCCCTGAAGGCGGCCCTGAAGACGGCCCTGAAAGGTGAGTCATGACCCTGTCCCTCTCCCAGGCCCGCGCGATCATCGCCGGCACCCTGGCGGCCGGCAGCAACGCGTCGTTCAAGCCGCTCACCGTCGTGGTCCTCGACTCCGGGGGCCACGTCATCGCCGCGGAGCGCGAGGACGGCTCCTCCAACAAGCGGTTCGAGGTCGCCCATGGCAAGGCGCACGGCGCGGTGTCGCTGGGGATGGGGTCCCGGTCGCTGATGGAGCGCGCCGAGCAGCAGCCCTACTTCGTCGCCGCGGTCACCCACTCCGTCGGCGCGCTCGTGCCGGTGCCCGGCGGGGTGCTGGTCCGGGCCGCCGACGGCACCCTGCTCGGCGCCGTCGGTGTCTCCGGCGACACTTCCGACCACGACGAGGAGGCCGCACTGGCCGGCGTCGAGTCGGCGGGGCTGGTCGCCCAGGCCGACTGAGCGTTCCGCGCTGGGTCGTGGTTCACGACTGCACCGCAAAAGGTGCTCTCTGGCGACCTTTTGTGGTGCAGTCCCGTTTCGAGACCGTGGCTGACCGCATTTGCACCGCAAAAGGACGCACATAGGTGTCAAATGCGGTGCGAACACCCAACCAACGAAGCGTGCGGATCGTAGCCACGTTTTTGGACTGCACCACATGTGGCCCCGTCAGCCCGGCCAAATGCGGTGCAGTCGTCGTCCGGGGCAACCCCGGCAGTTCAGCTGCGATGACCACGCCGGAAGCAGCCGACCAGGTGCGGGTCGAAGATCCCGATCGCCTCCATCAGGGCGAACATCGTGGTCGGGCCGACGAACGCGAAGCCGCGCTTCTTGAGCTCCTTGGAGAGCGCCTTCGACTCGGGTGAGACGGTCTGCATCTCCTCGGACGACTTCGATGCCGGGGGCTGGTCGGGTGCAAAGGACAGCACCAGCGCCTCGATTCCTTCGGCGTCCCGCAGTGCGACGGTGGCCCGCGCGTTGACGATCGCAGCCGAGATCTTGGCGCGGTTGCGCACGATCCGCGCGTCCTCCATCAAGCGGGCCTCGTCGTCCGGGCCGAATGCCGCGATCGCCTCGGGGTCGAAGCCGTGGAAGACCTCGCGGAAGGCCTCGCGCTTGTTGAGGATCGTCGACCACGACAGCCCGGACTGGAACGCCTCGAGGGTGAGCCGCTCGAGGTAGGCCGCCTCGCCGTGCACGCGGTTGCCCCACTCGGTGTCGTGGTAGTCGCGCATCACGCCCGGGCCGCCGCCCCAGGGGCAGCGCGCCACCCCGTCGTCACCCACCACGGGACCATTGGCCCAATCTTCACCCACGCCGCCGAAAGAGGCCTGGGGCGTGCGATGCGTTTTTTGCGTGCGCAGCTAGCGCGCCCC
>JAWWPK010000318.1:0-3337 GCA_033854925.1 Nocardioidaceae bacterium
ACGTCGGCGTCTGCTTCGGCGTCAGCCTGCAGGTGGGCCACTGCCTTCCAGTCACGATCGGCTAGACAGGCCGCCTGTGCGTGGCAGCATGGGTGTCGACCGATCCTGAGGAGACCCCGTGCCAGACGCCGCGTCCCAGGTGCCCGCCCCGGTCAACGAGACGGTTCTTGGCTACGCGCCGGGCAGCCCGGAGCGCTCGTCCCTCGAGGCCAAGCTCAAGGAGCTCGCCAGCAGCGACCCGATCGAGCTGACGATGACGATCGACGGGCGGCAGCAGCTCGGCGCCGGCGAGCCGATCGACGTGGTCCAACCGCACCGGCACGCCGCCGTCCTCGGCACGATGCGCGACGCCGGCAACGCCGATGTGCAGGCGGCCGTCGATGCTGCCCTGGCGGCGGCACCGGCCTGGCGGGCCGCGTCGTACGACGACCGCGCGGGGGTCCTCCTGCGGGCGGCCGAGCTGCTGTCGGGGCCGTGGCGCGACACCCTCAACGCCGCCACGATGCTCGGCCAGAGCAAGACCGCGATCCAGGCCGAGATCGACAGCGCCTGCGAACTGATCGACTTCCTGCGCTTCAACGTCGCCTTCGGCCACCAGGTCCTCTGCCAGCAGCCGATCTCCAGCACCGGCGTGTGGAATCGCATGGACCACCGGCCGCTCGAGGGCTTCGTGCTCGCGATCACGCCGTTCAACTTCACCGCCATCGCCGGCAACCTGCCGATCGCGCCGGCCTTGATGGGCAACACGGTCGTGTGGAAGCCGTCGCCGACGCAGCAGTACGCCGCGCACTTCACCATGCGGCTGCTGGAGGCCTCCGGACTGCCGCCCGGTGTCATCAACATGGTGACCGGCAACGGCGGTGCCGTGTCCGACGTCGCGCTGACCCACGAGCACCTGGCCGGCATCCACTTCACCGGCTCGACCGCGACCTTCCAGCACCTGTGGAAGAGCGTCGGCAACAACATCGACCGCTACCGCACCTACCCGCGGCTCGTGGGCGAGACCGGCGGGAAGGACTTCGTCCTCGCGCACCCGTCGGCCGAGGTCGAGGCGCTCGAGGTCGCGCTGGTCCGCGGCGCCTTCGAGTACCAGGGACAGAAGTGCTCTGCTGCGTCCCGCGCCTACATCCCGCGGTCGCTCTGGGACGGCGGGCTCCGCGACGGGCTCGCCGATCGCACCCGGTCCCTCGTCTACGGCGACGTCACCGACCTGTCGAACTTCGGTGGCGCGGTCATCGATCGCCGGTCCTTCGAGCGGCTGGCGGGCGTTGTGCGCGGCGCGAAGGACAAGGGCGTGGAGGTGATCGCCGGCGGCCAGGCGGACGACAGTGAGGGCTTCTTCGTCCAGCCGACCGTCGTGGTGGGCGCCGACCCGCGCCACGAGTACTTCACCCGTGAGTTCTTCGGCCCCGTGCTGTCTGTGTTCGTGTACGACGACAAGGACTGGGACTCGACGCTGACCCTGGTCGACGAGGTCGCGCCGTACGCCCTCACCGGTGCGGTGTTCGCGCAGGACGCCTACGCCGTCGCCGAGGCCTCGGAGCGGCTTCGCTTCGCGGCCGGCAACTTCTACGTCAACGACAAGCCGACCGGCGCTGTCGTCGGTCAGCAGCCCTTCGGTGGAGCCCGCGCGAGTGGCACCAACGACAAGGCCGGTTCGGTGCTGAACCTGCTGCGGTGGTCCTCGCCGCGCACCTTGAAGGAGACCTTCGTGCCGCCGCGCGACCACAACTACCCGCACATGTCATGACGGTCCCTCTCGACCCGGCCGGTGACCCGGATCGCTACGACCCGGCGAAGGACGTCGCGCCCGAGGGACCGCTCGACTGGGCCCTGGACCCGGACCGCTACGACCCGGCACGCGACGACCCGCCCAAGCTCGAGCGGCCGCCGCTCGTCCTCGGTCGCACCGGTGGCCGGCGCTCGACGCTGCCCGAGCTGCTCGGTCAGGAAGGGTCCTTCCAGGACACGCCGAGTCCGTACATCTGGATCCTCGGGCTGCTCGGCACGGTCGCCTTCCTGCTGCTGGTGGCGTTCATCTTCAGCCACCTCAGCCCCTGACCTCGGCCGTCTTCAGACGTGGGCCAGCTGGACCGGCTGGGTCCGTCCCTGCCGGCAGAGCAGGCCGCGACCGGGGCTGATGTCGCCACCGATTCCGCGGGAGAGCCGTACGCCGAGCAGATCACCGTCGGCAGGCCCTTGTGGCGACAGCAGCACGCCCGACTTCGAGCGGCGGACGTCGACGACGAAGCCCCGGAACCCCATCACCAGCTCATCCGTCGTGCCAGCGACAACGACGAGGGAACCGGTGTCGCGCATCTGCCGGGTGGTCCGCGCCAGCAGGTGTGCGACGGCTGAGTCGACGAGGAGCTCAGCGTCGTCGACCACGAGCGCGACCCGACCGGTGCCGAGCGCGGCATCAAGGTCGTAGGAAGCGTCCGGATCGGTGTGGCAGCCGGGCAAGGCGCGCAGCGCCGACGGCCGGGGGGCGATCGCGACGACCCGGGTGCCGTCTGCCTGCAGCTGCGTCGCCAAGGTCAGCAGTGCCGAGCTCCGGCCGGACCCGGGCGGGCCGGCGACGAGGAAACCGGAACCGCTCAGCTCGACCTCGAGGGGGACGAGCTCGTCACCCCCGACGCCCAGCACCACCCGGCTGCCGGTGCCCCTGGGAAGAGAAGACAGCGCGACGGTGGTCGGCAGCACCTCGACGCGTCGGGGAGGACAGACCGAAGCGCGACTGGCTTCTGCGGCCAGTCGCGACAACGTGGTGGTCTGGGCGGGCCCGGACGGATCCACCGTCAGCAGCGCCACCTGCGCGACGAGAGGACCGGTCGACGTGGCCCAGCCACGACCCGGCGGGAGCTGTGAAGGAACGAGCCGGGTCGGGATCCCCGCTCCGGCATAGTCCCCGGGATCGGCGAGGCGCAGGACGAGCCGGTCCTCGACCATGGACGACACGCGTCCGACCAGCCCGCTGCGGTCCGCGGTGAGCACGATGTGCAGGCCGGCTGATGGGCCCTCGCGCAGGAGTCGGTACATGAGGTCCAGAAGGCGTCCGCCATCCATGTCCTGGTAGGTCGTGACGAAGGCTTCCCACCGATCCAGCAGCAGGAGCAGGTGGGGGAGGCGATCGGCCGCGTGCGCGCTGGCCCGCTGCTCGGTGATCCCGGCTTGACCCGCGGCTCCCAGTGCGGCCTGGCGTCGGGCGACCTCGGCGACGAGGAAGCTCAGGAGCCGCTCGAGTCGCTCGGTCTGGTCGCGGGTCACGACGGCGCCGGTGTGCGGCAGGTCAGCGAGGGCCCCAAGGCCGCTTCCGCCTGGATCGATCGCGTAGATG
>JAWWPK010000319.1:0-2524 GCA_033854925.1 Nocardioidaceae bacterium
GTCGACGCTGCGGGTGCCGGCGACAAGCGCCTGCGCGGCCACCTGCCCGCCGTAGACCCGGGCCCGGGCCGAGGGTGGGTGAGCGCCGCGGTAGAGGTCCTCGTCGAGCGTCTCGAGGTCGAGTAAGCGCAACAGGTCTTCGACCGCCGAGGCATCGCTCACTGGTCGCGCTCGGGGTCGTTGCCGTCCTGGGTGTCGAGTCCCGCCAGGAACTGCTCGAACTGCCGCCCGATCTCCTCGCCCGTCGGCAGCGGCTCATCGGAGGCGAGTAGCCCCTGGCCGGTGCCCTCGGCGCGCTCGAAGGCGTCGTACTGCTGCTCCAGGGCCTCGACCACCTCGCCCACCTCCTCGTTGGAGGCCAGGTAGCGCTCGATCTCGCTCTCGCGCTCGCGGGCCAGCTCGCGCAGCTCGGTGAGGTCGATGGTGAGCCGCCCGGCGAGCTCGACCTGCTCGAGCAGGATCGCGGCGGCCTTCGGGTAGTCGAGCTGGGCGAGGTAGTGCGGGATGTGCGCGACGAAGCCGAGCATGTCGTGGCCCCACTCCCCCAGGCGCAGCTCGAGGAGGGACTGGGCGCTGCTCGGGATGCGCAGCTCGCCGCGCCAGGGGCTGGTGCCGGGGACCAGCTCGGGACGGTTCGCGTGCGGCGTGATCGCGATCGGCCGGGTGTGCGGCACCGCCATCGGGACCGAGCCCATGGCGATGACCCGGGTGACGCCGAGCCGATCGAGGACCTCGCGCACCGCCCGGGCGAACGCCTCCCACCGGTTGTCCGGCTCCGGGCCGTGCAGCAGGAGGTACGGCGTGCCGCCGCTGTCGTGCAGCAGGCGTACGACGAGCCGCGGGGCGTCGTAGGACTCGTAGTGGTCACGGACGAACGACATGGCCGGCCGCCGGGCCCGGTAGTCGTGGAACTGGTCGACGTCGAAGGTCGCCACCACCGGTCCCGGTGTGGCGCGCCCGGTCTCGAGGTCGGCGAGGTGGCGGGCGGCATGTGCGGCGGCATTTCCGGCGTCCAGGAACCCGTCGAGGACCAGCACCATCGTCAGGTCGGAGACCCCCGTCAGCTCGGGGACCTCGTCGACGATGTGCACGAGCCTGTCATTGGGCACCCGTCCAGTTTCTCAGACGGCCCACAAGGCGGCGACATGGCGTGCGTCCGTGCCGCAGCACCCGCCTAGGATCCGCAGGCCGGGCAGGCGGGAAACCATCGCGACGAGGGACGCCTGCAGCTCCTGGGGGTCGCCTTCGTCGAGCTCCTCGGCCTCGTCGAGCTCGGCGTGCGACATCCGGCTCGCGTTGGGCCGCAGCCCGGCGATCCGCTCCCAGGGCCCGTCACCTTCGAGCGCACGGGCGACATGGGTGGGATGCGCGCAGTTGACCAGGAACCAGTCCGGGGCGCCCGCCGCGTCGACCTCCTCGACCGCCTCCCGCAGCGAGGCACCCCCGGCGAGCCGGCCGTCGGTCTCGACGGTGAACGAGACCGCGATCGGCAGCCCGACGTCGCGGGCGGCGCTCACGATGCCGATCGCCTCGTCGGCGCCGACCAACGTGAGCGCGGTCGCCAGGTCCGCGCCGGCGCCCTGGAACGACGCGAGCTGGGGCCGGTGGTAGTCGGCGTACTCCTCGGGGCTGAGCCGGTCACCGGCCACGTAGCCGTCGCCGCGCGGGCCGATCACGCCGCCGACCAGGACGCCCTGGTCGTGCAGCTCCGGGTGCGCGTCGCGGCGCTCGTGGAGGAAGGAGATCGAGTCCCGGTTGACCCGGTCGAGCGCGGCGGCGTCGTAGCCGAGACGCTCACCCCAGTCGGGGTTGGCCCGCCAGGTCGGGGCCTCGAGGATCAGGCCGACCCCGGCCCGCCGGGCGACGTCGGCGTACCCGTCGTAGTAGTGCGCAAGGAGCTCGCGCCCCTGGGCCTGCTCGACGAGCGGGAACGACGCGAACTCCGGGAGGTCGACGCCGTGGTGGAAGATCAGGTCCGTCTCGAGGCCACCGTCGGTGACATAGCGTTGGTCATCGTGCAGCATCTGCTCACGGTAGTCGCACGGCGGCCGGGTCGAAGGTGAGCAGCAGCAGCTTCCCGGCACGCTTGGCGAGCTGGCGGGTCCCGAGGCCGATCCAGGCACGCAGCACGTCGTTGCGGCCGGCCGCGTCGAGGGCAGGGTCGTCCAGCTGGTCGAGCAGCGACCACAGGGTGGCCTCGCCGAAGTTCGTGGCGACGTACTCGCACGCCCACCACGACTCCCCGTAGTGCACCCGCGAGTCGGCGTCGTTGAAGTCACCGTCGCCGGGCAGGTCGGTGAAACCCGCTCGGGCTGCGTCGACAGCGGTCTGCGAGATGCCACGTCGCTGGGGTGGCAGCGGGCGGACCGAGACGTACTCGGCGAGCCCCTCGCTCAGCCAGACGGGAGCGTGGTCGTCGCGCCTGCCGAGCGCCACATGGGTCAGCTCGTGGCGGATCAGCCGGGCCCGGCCCTGGCCGCCGTGCGACAGCAGGCGCGGGTGCAGCACGAACCTGGTCGAGGCG
>JAWWPK010000320.1:0-15510 GCA_033854925.1 Nocardioidaceae bacterium
CCACGGCTACCTGTCGACGATGGGTCCGCGGACCGGGCTGCCGCAGATGGTGGCTGCCCGGTCGGCGTTCGGCTTCTTCGGCAACGCCATCCCGGCCGGCCTCAACGCGGTCATGGCCGGCGTCGGCTGGTTCGCGGTCAACAGCGTCAGCGGCGCGTTGGCGCTCAACGCGCTGACCCACATGCCCAAGGTGCTGTGCCTGCTGATCGTGGTCGCCGTGCAGGTCGTGATCGCCTTCATCGGCCACAACCTGATCCACGTCTGGGAGCGCTACGCGTTCCCCGTCCTCGGGATCATCTTCCTGATCGCCGTCATCTGCGTCTTCGGCAAGTCCCACGTCAACGCCGCCGGCGGCGGCGGCGGCTTCGGCGGCTGGATGGTGCTGGTCGCGGCCTCCTTCGGGTACGCCGCCGGCTGGAACCCCTACGCCTCGGACTACACCCGCTACCTCCAGCCCGACGTCGACCGGGTCAAGGTCTTCCTCTACGCGGGCCTGGGCATCTTCGCGTCCTGCGTGGTCCTCGAGCTGGCCGGCGCGGCCGCGGTCACCGCGGGCGCGGACCCGTTCTTCGGCAACCCGACCGCCGCGTTCACCGACCTGATGCCCACCGCGATCGGCAAGCTGACGCTGCTCGCGATCGCGGTCGGTGCCGTCTGTGCCAACGTGCTCAACATCTACTCCGGCGCCATGGCTTTCCTCGCCCTCGAGATCAGGCTGCCCTCGCACATCCGGCGCGCCATCACCGCGGGGGTCTTCGGCGTGATCGGCTTCTTCGTCGCCTGGAGCGGCCTGCACGACGCCGGTGCGAAGTACGAGAACTTCCTGCTGGTCATCGCCTACTGGGTGGCGCCTTGGCTCGGCGTCGTCCTGATGGACCGGTTCCTGCGCCGCGGCTCGCCGTCCGAGGGGACGATGGTCACCAGGGGCTACTCGAACTGGGCCGGGCCGATCGCGTTCGTGGTCTCCACCGTCGTCTCGGTCTGGCTCTTCTGCGACCAGACCAAGTACCAGGGCCTGGTCTTCAAGCACCACACGGGGATGGGCGACCTCACGCCCGTCGTGGGGTTCCTGATGGCCGCGGTGATCTACGTCGTTCTGTTCAAGCCGCTGGCGGCCCCGACCCCACCGACGCCCGCCGTCGTGCCGTCAGACGCATGACCTCGTCGCCACTTTCACCCGACACCGCGCGCGACTGGCTCGGGGTCGCCGTCGACGAGGCCCGGCTGGGCCTGGCCGAGGGCGGCATCCCGATCGGGGGTGCGCTGGTCGCGGCCGACGGGACCGTGCTGGGCCGCGGCCACAACCGCCGGGTCCAGGACGACGACCCGTCGATGCACGGCGAGACGTCGGCGTTCCGCAACGCCGGCCGGCAACGCACTTATCGCGGCACCACCATGGTCACCACGCTGTCGCCGTGCTGGTACTGCTCGGGGCTGGTGCGGCAGTTCGGCATCTCCCGCGTCGTCGTGGGCGAGGCGACGACGTTCTTCGGCGGCCACGAGTGGCTGGCCGAGAACGGCGTCGAGGTGCTGGTGCTCGAAGATCCGGAGTGCATCGACCTGATGACGACCTTCATCGCCGAGCGGCCGGAGCTCTGGTTCGAGGACATCGGCGAGGACGCCCCCGGGTAGCCGCTAGCGCACGCGCACGACCGACTTGCCCAGGGTCTTGCGCTGATCCATGTCCAGCAGGGCCTGCCCGAACTCCTCGAAGGCGTACGTCGCCCCGATCGGCGGTTTGACCACGCCGGACTCGACCATCGGCACGAGCGCCTGCCACTGCTCCTGCATGTAGCCGGGCCGGACCATCGCGTAGGCGCCCCAGCCGACGCCGCGGACGTCGAGGTTGTTGAGCAGCAGCCGGTTGACCTTCACCTCGGGGATGCCCTGGCCGGCCGCGAAGCCGACGACGAGCAGCCGGCCCTGGGTGCCGAGCGACCGCAGCGAGTCGGTGAAGACCTCGCCGCCCACGACGTCCACGACGATGTCGACCCCGCGGCCACCTGTCAGCGCCGCGACGGCGTCCTTGAAGCCGTCGAGCAGCACCACGTCGTCGGCGCCGGCCGTGCGGGCCAGCTCGCCCTTCTCGTCGGTGCTGACCACGGCGATGGTGCGGGCGCCGTACCCCTTGGCGACCTGGATCGTCGCCGTCCCCACGCCGCCGGCGGCGCCGTGGACGAGCACGGTCTCGCCGGGCTTCACGGCGCCCCGCTCGGCCAGCGCGAACTGTGCGGTGAGGTAGTTCATCGGCAGCGCCGCGCCCTCGTCGAAGGAGAGCGCGTCTGACAGCAGGAACACCGAGTCCTTGTGACAGGCGGTCAGCTCGGCGGCGTTGCCGTAGGGGCCGACTCCGGCCACCCGCTGGCCGGGCTCGAACCCGGGCCCGGAGATCACGGTGCCGGCGAAGTCGACGCCGAGGGCGAACGGCGGCTCCGGCTTGAGCTGATATTCGCCGCGGCTGAGCAGCAGGTCGGGGAACGAGACGCCGACCGCGTGCACCTCCACCAGTACGTCGTCCGGCCCGGTTCTGGGCTCGGGGACCTCACGCACCTCGAGGTGCTCGGGACCGGTGGGCTCGACGACCTGGACCGCGCGCATGTCCGGGAGGCTAGTGTCCTGACACTGCGGCGGCCGATCAGGGTGCCCGATACGCCCAGACGTAGGTCACCAGGACCGCACCGGCACCACTGCTGGTGACCACGACGTTGAAACCCCGCGGATCCACGTCGGGCTGCTGGCTGGCGCCCGCGAAGGCGAAGACGCCAGCCTGGTTCTGGAAGTCCACGAGACCCACGCAGAGCTGGCCCGCAGCGGGAACAGGAGCGCCTGCCGGCCCCGTGCAGCTGGCGGACGGCGTCCCGAAATAGACGTGCACCGTGGCGTCGGTCAGCGGGACGGCGGGCTGGAAGGACAGGCTCGAGTAGCCGCGGATGACGTCGCCTGCGGAGGCCGCCGGACCGCTGGCCAGCCCCCCACCGGTGATCACGGTCCCGCTCGGGGGCGGCCCGAAGCCGCTCAACCCGTCCTCGCCGTCGGCTCCGTGGAGCTGGGCGACCTGCGACTGACCGAGGTCCGCGACCGCCAGCGACCCGTTCTTCACGTCCTTCCCGGTCACCGAGTTGTTCTTGATCTGCTTCCCGGTGATGAGCGCGCCGGCTGTGGCGCCACCTCCGATGGCCGCCGCGATCAGCACCAGGCCCACCGCGAGCACGGTCCACATCCTGTTCATGTCGTCTCCGATCCTTCGGGCACCGCCGAACCTTCTGTGGGCGCCGTCCGGGGCCGCACACTGTCCATCGTGATCGAGATCGAGGTGGACGTCACGGACCTCGCACAGGTGCGGTTCACGACCGACGCCGTGTGGGAGACGACCGCGAGCATCCACGCCTACGTCTTCCAGCGTCATCACCTCCTCCACCAGCGGCTCCGGCGGTTGGTGCCCAAGCAGCCGGACTTCGACCTCGAGCACCTGCTCACGCTCGCCGCCGACCCGGGCTGGCTCCCGGACGTCTGGGCGCCGCCGCCGTCCGCGCGTCCCGGGCACCCCCTCGAGCAGCTCGACGCGCTCCGTCACACCGACCCCGCCGTCGCTGTCGCGGATCTCGAACATCTGGCGATGCGCCTGGAACCGCAGGAGTACCTCGACCGGACCGCCGCCGCGCTCCAGGGCTGGTGGGCCGCGGTGCTCGAGCCGCTGTGGGACCGGATCGACGCCATCCAGCGCGCCGACATCGCGCACCACCAGTCGGCTCTCGCCGCCGGAGGGCTGGCCGCGACCATGCCGGAGCTGAACCGGGGGCTGAGCTTCGAGGGGAACCGGCTCCGGGTCGACCTCAACGAGGAGCTCTCGCTCAAGTCGTGCGGGCGGGGCATCTGGTTCGTGCCGTCGGTGTTCCGCTGGCCGTGGGTGGCGCTCGACACCCGCGAGACCGTCCCGCCGGTGGTGTCGTACGGCGCCCGCGGGGCCGGCCGGGTGTGGCAGCAGCCCGGCCGCGGGACGCCCTCCGGCCTGCCGGACCTGATCGGCCGGTCCCGGGCCCTGATCCTCGAGTCGCTCGACGTCCCACGCTCCACGACCAGCCTCGCCCAGGCGCTCGGCCTCTCGCTCAGCACCGTGAGCGAGCACCTGTCCGTGCTGGCCGCCTCCGGCCTGCTGGAGTCGCGTCGGGACGGGCAGCGGGTGCTCTACTGGCGGACCATGGTCGGCGACCTGCTCGTCGACGGCGAGAGCGCGGCCCTCCTCTCCGGCTGATGCAAGCCGCGGTGGTGCAGCTGTTCTTCATCGTCTCCCCGCGGCTGCCGGTGCGGACCTGACCCCTACTCTGTCTGCGTGCCGGGCACGATGGTCTACGACGCGGACTGCGGGTTCTGCACGCGCTCCGCTGAGTTCCTGGGTTGGCGCAGCGACTGCGAGATCGTGCCGTGGCAGTCGCTCGACCTTGCCACCATCGGTCTCAGCGAGCGGGACGTCACCACCGCGGCGTACTGGGTCGAGGACGGCCGTACGCCGAGGCGCGGGGCGCGGGCGATCGCAGCGGCGCTCCGGTCCTGCCAGGGCTTGGGCTACCGGGTGCTGGGCCGGCTCATCGACCTGCGCCCGGTCCGGCCCGTGGCCGCGTGGGTCTACGGACTGGTGGCGAGGTACCGCTACAAGCTGCCCGGCGGCAGCAACTCGTGCCGGCTGCACTAGCTACTTGCGGGCCGACTCGGGGATCGGCGTGCGGATGCTGTTCAGCTCGAAGTGCATCGGGTCGGTGTAGGCCCAGTCGCCACCCCAGGTGAAGCCCCACTTCTCGAAGACCGCCACGACCCCGCGGTCGATCAGACCGACGGTGCCGCGCTGGTTCTCGACCGCGTTGATGTCGAGGGCCAGTCCGAACGCGTGGTTGGACAGCGTCGAGGTCCCCGCGATGAACCGGGGGTAGTAGCAGCCGGCGTACTGCTCGGGGTGGATCTTGTCGTCCAGCCCCTGCTCGTGGATGTCCTGGAGCGCCGCCTTGAGCTGCGGGAAGATCACCCGGTTGCAGGTGACCGCGCCGAGGATCGGGACCACCTCGGTGGTGATGTGCGCACGCACCCAGGCCGGATCGGGCGCGATGTGGCCGCCGCCGAGGACGGTGTAGCGATAGACGCCGACCGCGTCGGCCACGGTGCCCGTGACCACCGCGATCTGAGCGGCGCCCGGCTGCAGACCGATGCGGGTGGCCTTGTCCACCAGGGTGACCGAGGCCGAGTCGCCGAAGACCTTCTCGAGCTTCTTCGCGACCTCCGACGGCGCTCGGGAGCCGGTGCGGACGAGCAGCGCGTTGTCGGCGGTCATGCCCAGCGTCTGCACCCAGGTCGGGTTGACGACTGCGTCGATCAGGGGCTGCTGCTGGACGTAGGCGCCCACGTGCACCGAGGGCGCGTCGGCGGCACCACCGAGCCGCAGGTAGCCGTTGGCATCCAGGGTGAACTTCTTCTTGAGCCGCTCCTTGAGCGCGAGCTCACCGCCGGCCACGCGGTCCCAGGCGTCCTGGAAGTTGGCGTACTTCGGCGGCGTGAAGCTGCGGTAGGCCCCCGGGTCGACCGCGGCCACGGTCAGCTCCTCGTTCTCGATCACGGGGTTGGACAGCGAGAACTGCATCGCAGTGACGCTCTTCAGTTTCTCGACCGCGGCGACCTTCGCGGGATCCAGCGCCGCGGCACCGACGATCAGGAGGTCGGCGGGCGCGAGGATGCCGGGCTGGCGCGGGCCGGGCGCCGGGATCGAGTGGCTCTCCTCGATCGTCGGGGTGGCGGTGGTTGCGGGGGTGCCGGGGGCCTGGCTCGCCGACGGCTTCGGGTCCGCACCGCCGGCGCCGCCCTGGCAGCCCGCGGACAGCACGAGCACCGCGACTGCTGCGGTCGCCGTCAGCGCGCGCTCTAGCCCGGCCATCGTGCCCCCTCCCTGGCACAAGGGTAGGTGGGGGCAGTGTCCACTAGCCTTTCCGGCGCCGGATCTCCTCGTTGATCGCCGGCACCACCTCGTGCAGGTCGCCGATCACGGCGTACGTCGCGCGGGTCACCATCGGCGCCTCGGCGTCGGTGTTGATCGCGAGGATGTGCTTGGCCGACGAGCAGCCGGCCCAGTGCTGGATGGCGCCGCTGATTCCGCACGGGATGTAGAGCTCGGGTGAGATCCGGCTCCCGGTCTGGCCGACCTGCTCGTGGTGTGGCCGCCAGCCCGCGCTGGTGACCACCCGGGAGACGCCCAGCGTCGCCCCGAGCAGCTCGGTCAGCTCGAGCAGGTCCTTGAAGCCGTCCGGGCCGCCGGCGCCACGCCCCGCGCCGACGACGACGCGCGCCGACTTCAGCGAGCCGGACTCGTCGGCCTCGATCTGCTCGGTGAAGACCACCCGCGCCACCAGGTCGGCGGCGGCGATCTCGGGGGCGAGCTCCACGACCTCCGCGGCGCCCGGCACGTCGGCCGGCGCAGCCTCGACCGCGTGCCCGGCCACCGAGAACACCGCCGGGCGCTGGTCGAGCACCATCTCCTCGAGCGCCGCACCGCCGACCACCTGCCGCGTGACCGTGAACGGCGAGAGTCCGTGGAAGGACAGCACGTTGGCGGCCATCGCCACACCCGCACGGGCCGCGACGTGGGCCATCAGCTCGTTGCCGCGGTCGGTGCCGGCGGCCAGGACGACCACGGCCTTGGACTGCTCACGGACCGACAGGACCGCCGAGGCCCAGCCGGCGCCCGAGTAGGCCGCGACGCCCTCGCCGCCCACGTCGTACACGGTGCGGACGCCGTACGCCGCGAGCTCCTTGCGCAGCTCGTCGCTCACGCTCTGCCCACCGACCACCACCGCGTCCACCGGGACTCCGCCGCCTTCGGCGGAGAGCTGACGGGCAAAGGTCAGCGCCTCCAGGGAGACCTCGAGGGGCGCGCCCTCGAGGTCCTTCTCCACCAGGGTCAGGATCATCGGGACAACACCCCCAGCTCCTCGAAGAGGTCCACGACGGCTGGAGCGGCGGCGGCGCCCTCCCCCAGGATCTGCACGTTGCTGGGCACCGGCGGGGGCAGCGTGAGCCTCACCCGCTTGGGACCGCTGGGCTCGGCCGACGGCGTTCGCTCCTCGATCGCCACCTTCTTGGCCTTCATCCGGCCGGGCACGCTCGGGTAGCGCGGCTCGACGCCGCCCTCGCGAATCGTCACGATCGCCGGCAAGGGCACCTGGTAGGTCTCGGTGCCGTCCGGCCCCTCGACCTTGGCGGTGACCGTGCCACCTTCGACGCTGACCACCTTGGCGCCGTTGACCACGGGTCGGCGCAGCTCGTAGGCGAGGCGGATGCCGACCTGGAAGTCACCGCTGTCCGCGGCGTCGTTCCCGAGCAGGACCAGGTCGTGTGAGCGGCCCTCTGCCTCGTGAGCCCGGACCACGGCCGCGATCTCGCGGGCGATGTCCGCCGGACCGAAGGTCGACGGCTCGGCTTGGATCAGCGTCGCCGCGGTCAGGCCGACAGCGAGCGCGGACCGGAGCTGCTCGACCGCGTCGGCGTCACCGAGGGTGAGCACCGCGGCCTCGCCACCGGTGGCGGCGGTCAGCTGCACCGCGAGCTCGACCGCGCACTCCTCGTGGGCGCTCATGGTGAAGCCGGCAAAGCGACCGTCGACGGCCTGGGCGTCCTCGGTCAGCACCACCTCGCTCGAGGAGTCCGGGACCCGCTTGACGCAGACGAGCACGTCAGCCATGTCAGCGCATCCTGTCGTTGGCGGGGTCGAACAGCGGCGTCGCGTCGACCGAGCCGACGACGACCGGATAGAGCTCCTCCATGTAGGACACGGCGAGCTCGTTGCCGATCCGCGCCTCCTCCGGCGGCAGGTAGGCGAGCAGCACGTGCTTGCCCAGCGACGGCGCCGAGCCGGCGGTGGTCACGTAGGGGTGGTGGCCGTGTCCGTCGGTCAGGGTCCGGCCGTCCCGAGTCAGGATCGGCTCGCCGCCGAGCATGTAGCGCTTGATGCCGGACGCCGAGGTGTGGTCCTCGACGGTCAGCGTGCACAGCACCGTCCGTGGAGCCTCCTCGCGCTGGGCGAGGTAGCGCTCCTTGCCCACGAACTCCGCCGCCTTCACCTTGGGCCGCTGCATCGCTGCCTCGATGATGGTGCGCTCGCCGTCGAGCTCGTAGCCGTAGGCGCGGTAGCCCTTCTCGATCCGGCCGGTGGTGCCGTAGACACCGATGCCCACGGGCACGGTGCCGTGAGTCTTGCCGGTGTCGAGCAGCGCCTCCCAGAGCTGGGCCGCGTCGTCCATCGACACGTAGAGCTCCCAGCCGAGCTCGCCGACGTAGGAGATCCGCGAGGCCAGCACCGGCGCTCCGCCGATAGTGACCTCGCGACAGGTGAGGAACGGGAATCCCTCGTCGGAGACGTCGGCGTCGGTGAGGGAGGCCAGTACGGCACGCGCCTGCGGACCCCACAGGCCGATCGTCGAGATCTGGTCGGTGCGGTCGGTGAGCGTCGCTCCGTCGACCAGGCGATCTGTGAACCACTGGGCGTCGGCCATGCCGTGCGCGCCGCCGGTGACGACCCGGAAGTGGTCCTCCCCGAGCCGCATGACGGTGAGGTCGGAGCGGAAGCCGCCGTTGGCGTCGAGGACCGGCGTGTAGACGACCTTGCCGACCGCGACGTCGCACTGCGCCACGCAAGTCTGCTGGACGCTGGCCAGCGCGCCCGGGCCCTCAACATCCAGGATCTGGAAGGCACTGAGGTCGATGACGCCCGCCGCCTCCCGCATCCGCAGGTGCTCCGCGTTGATGATCGGGCTCCACCAGCGCGAGTCCCACTCGTGCTCGCGCGGCAGCACCCGGTCGCCGTACTGCTCGACGAGGGGGGCGTTGGACTCGTACCAGTGCGGCCGCTCCCAGCCGGCGGTCTCGAAGAAGAACGCGCCGAGCTTCTGCTGGGAGTCGTACATCGGTGACTTCCGCTGACCACGGTCGGACTCGTACTGCTCGGCCGGGTGGATGATCCCGTAGGTCTTGATGAACGACTCGGTGGTGCGCAGCCGGGTGTGCTCGCGGCGCATCTGGTGCGGGTGGAACCGCGCGATGTCGCTGTGGCTGACGTCGATCTCGCTGTAGCCGTGGGTCATCCACTCCGCGACCGCGCGGCCGACGCCCGGCCCCTCCTTGATCCAGACCGCGGCCGCGGTCCAGAGCCCCTTCACGTGACTCTCGCCCAGGATCGGCAGCCCGTCGCAGGTCAGGGAGAGCAGGCCGTTGATGGCGTAGCGCATCTCCGCGCCCTCGGCGCCGAGCAGCTCCGGCATCAGCTCATAGGCCTGCTCGAGCTGGGGGTCGAAGTCGTCGTCGGTGAACGGCAGCTCGGTCGGCGACAGCTTGGACTGCTCGATCGAGGGGATGTCCTCGGGCTCCATCAGGATCGCGCGGTGCGCGTAGGAGCCGACCTCCATGTCCATCCCGTGCTGGCGCTCGTAGCAGAACGTGTCCATGTCTCGGACGATCGGGAAGGAGATCTCGCCCTCCGTCCCGACCAGCTGGGGGCACGGGCCGACGCTGATCATCTGGTGCACCGCAGGAGTCAGCGGGAGACTCACGCCGGCCATGTCCGCGATCTTGGGAGACCACACGCCGCAGGCGATGACCACGGTCTCGGCCTCGATGTCGCCTCCGTCGGTGCAGACCTTGGTGATGCGGCCGTCGACGACCCCGAGGTCGGTCACCTCGACGTTCGGGACGACCGTCAGCACGCCCTTCTCCAGCGCCCGCTCGCGCATGATCGTGCCCGCGCGGAGCGAGTCGACGACGCCGACACCGGGCTGCCAGAAGGCGCCGATGATCTGGTCCTTGTCGAGGAAGGGCACCTTCTCCTGGACGAACTCGGGTGAGACCAGCTCGCCCTCGATGCCCCACGCCTTCGCCGAGGACATCCGGCGGCGCAGCTCCTCCATCCGCTCCTCGGTGCGGGCGACCTCGAAGCCACCGGACTGGGTGAACACGCCCATGTCCTGGTACTGCTCGACCGAGTCGAGGGTGAGGTCGGTGATCTCCCGCGAGTGGTCGGTCAGGAAGATGAAGTTCGACGCGTGGCCGGTCGAGCCGCCCGGGTTGGGCAGCGGGCCCTTGTCGATCTGCACGATGTCGGTCCAGCCGAGCTCGGCCAGGTGGTGGACCAGGCTGTTGCCGACGATGCCGGCGCCGATGACGACGCAGCGGGCCGAGGTGGGGACGTCTGCCACGATGACTCCTTGTTGCGTATTGCGCAATGCGATGCACTATAGGGAACAGCAATCAGTGTGAGGCCGACCGCCGCGCCGGTCAAGGAGCCGCCGTGAAGCGGAGCCCTGACCGGCTCGGTCGGTTCGATCGTTCGGGTCAGCTCAGCCGGCGAGCCAGGCGTCGACCTTGTCCTGGTTGTCGTCGATCCACTTCTTCGCCGCGTCGTCCGGCGACATGCCGTCCTGGGCGATGTAGGTCGAGACCAGGTTCTGGTCGTCGTTGGTCCACTGGAAGTTCTTGATCAGGTTCACCGCCGGAGAGCCGGAGTCGGCGAACTTGGTCGAGATCAGCTTGTTCAGTGCGTACGGCGGGTAGTCACAGTTGACCTTGGCCGCATCGGCGTCACATCCGTCGGTGTACGGCGGGAGGTTGATCTTGACCAGCTTCATCTCGGAGAAGAACCACTGCGGCTCGTAGAAGTAGGCGAGCAGCGGCGTCTTGTTCTCCTCGGCCGACTTGAAGCTCTGGATCAGAGCGGCCTCACTGCCACCGACCACGACCTGGAAGTTCAGGTGGAGATTCTTGACCAGGGCCTCGTCGTTGGTGACGTAGGACGGGTCACCGTCGAGCAGCTGACCCTTGCCCCCGGACTCCGAGGTCTTGAACATGTCGGCGTACTTGTTGAGGTTGTTCCAGTCGGTGATGTCCGGGTACTTCTCCGCCATCCACGGCGGCACGTACCAGCCGATGATCCCGTCGTTGCCGGTCAGCCCGGCGTCCTCGACGGACTTCTGCTGGTCGATGTACTTCGAGACCAGGTCGGGGTGACCCCAGTTCTCGACGATGGTGTCGATGGAGCCGTCGGCCATGCCCTGCCAGCCGACCTCCTCCTTCACCTCCGGGTAGGAGACGTTGCAGCCCAGCTGATCCTGCGCCACGAGACCGATGACATGGGCGTTCGAGACGTAGCCGGTCCACGGGTTCACCGCGATCCGCAGGTCGCCGCAGTCCTTGCCACCCGCGGCGGAGTTGGAGCTGTTGTTCTTGATGTCGCTTCCCCCACAGGCGGTGAGGCCGAGTCCCACGACCGCAGCAAGGGCAACCAGCCGGGTACGGCGTAGTCGTCGTGCCATGTGTGTTCTCCCCTTCTTCCCCTCCACGACGGTCGCGGAGGAAGTCTGCTTGTCCTTCACTTGCCGTACCTCGCGGCGGCGTACCGCGCGATCCGGTCGAGCATCACGCCGAGTGCGGCGATCGCGAGTCCGGCGGCCAGCCCCTTGCCGAACAGCTGGTCCTGGCTGAACCCCGAGACGACGATGTAGCCGAGGCTGCCGCCGCCGACCATGCCACCGATGACCACCATCGAGAGCACGTAGAGAAGCCCCTGGTTGGTGGCGAGCACCAGCGACTCCCGCGCCATCGGCAGCTGGACCTTCGAGATCATCTGCCAGCGCGTGATCCCACTGGACCGCGCCGCCTCGACCGTCGTCGGCGCGACGCCGCGGATGCCGTCGGCCACGAGCTTGGTGGCGATCGGGACGGCGTAGGCCACCGCCGCCATGATCGCGGTGAACCGGCTGGGCGAGAACAGGGCCAGCGCCGGCACCAGGTAGACGAACGGCGGGATGACCTGGAACGCGTCCAGGAACGGGCGGATCCCCAGGTCGGCGCGTCTGCTGCGGCCCATCGCGACACCGAGCACGATGGCGATCAGCATCACCAGCACCGTCGCGAGCACCGTCATGGAGAGCGTCACCATCGAGTCGTTCCACAGGCCCGTCCAGAGGATCACTGCCTCGCAGGCCGCGGTGATCACGGTCGGACGCCAGCCGCCGAGCACGTAGGCCAGCGCGAGCAGGACGAGCGCCATGACCCACCACGGCGACTGGGCCATCAGGTGCTGCAGCGGGTCGATGACCCACTGGGTGAGGTGGTCCTTCAGCCAGATGGTGAAGGTGTCGACGTGGCCGATGAACCAGTCGGTGAAGTCGTTGATCCTCTTGGTGAGCTCCGGTCCGCTGATCCACTTCAGCACCGGGGTGTCGGTGACGTCCGGGAACGCGGCGTACCGCAGCTGGTACCGGGAGAGATAGATGCACCCGGCGACCGGGATCAGCAGCAGCCCCTGGAGCAGCCAGCGTCCCGACGTGGTGAGCCGGGGCAGCCGCTGACCGCGTCCGGCGTCCTCCGTGGCCCAGCGCGGAAGGCGCTCGAGCACGACGCCGGTGAGCATCACGCTCATGCCGCTGGCGGAGGCGACGGTGCTCTTGCCGGAGCGCTCGCTGGCCGCGGTCGTCGTGCGGTCGAGCATGATCGCCATCAGCACGATGCACAGGCCGGCCACCGAGGCGGCGCCCACGTTGAGCACCTGGAGCGCCGAGACCACCGGCTTGCCGAGACCGGGGCCGTTGACCAGGGCGGCGATCGTCGCCATCGACAGCGCCGCCATCGTGCTCTGGTTGATGCCCACGACGATGGTGCGCTTGGCCATCGGCAGCTGCACCTGGCGGAGCATCTGGCCGCGAGTCAGCCCCATCGACCGAGCCGCCTCGACCGTGGTCTCGGACACCGAGCGAATGCCGTGCTCGGTGATGCGCACCAGTGGCGGCAGCGCGTAGATGATGGTGAGGATCACCGCGGTCGCCGGCCCGATCCCGAAGAACAGCGCGAACGGGGCCAGGTAGCAGAAGGGCGGGAACGTCTGCATCACGTCAAGCACGGGCGTGATGGCCGTGGACGCGCGTTTGCTGCGGGCCATCAGGATGCCGATCGGCAGCCCGATCACGATGCAGATGGCGACCGACAGCAGGGTGACGATGAGCAGGTCCATGCTGAACGCCCACAGCCCGACCACGCCGAAGAAGAGCATCGAGAGCGTGACCAGGATCGTCGACCGCAGCCCGGCGAACACGAAGGTCGCCCAGGCCACCACTGCCACGACACCCAGCCAGCCGATCTCCGGCACCTCGCGCGGGAAGGCCGGGGTGCTGATCAGGTGCTGGAGGTGCTCGACCAGCGAGCTCAGCGCGTCTCCGATGGTGCCGAGGACCCCGCCGAAGAACCAGTTGTCCTTGCCGTCGAGCTGCACCCAGTCGCGGGCGTCGTTGAGCTTGCGGTGCAGCCCGGTGGTGTCCTGCAGCCCCAGCGCCTTGGTCCACCTGCCGTCGAGGGCCAGGTAGGCAACCACCCAGACGACGACCACCCCGAGCAGCTTGATGCCGGTCTGCCGCGGCTTGCGCCCCTCGACGTACGGCAGCTGCTCTTTGGGGGCCAGGGACCTCGGCTTGGCCAAGGTGTCGCTCATGAGGCGTCCTCCTCCGCGACCACGACCCGGAGGATGTCCTCGTCGTCGACCAGGCCGACCACCTTGTCACCGTCGACGACACGGCACGGTCCGTGGTGGTCGAGCACGACGCGCGCGGCATCCCGCACGATCTGGTCGTGCTGGAGCAGCGGGCCGTCAACGGGGATCTCCGAGGACTTGCCGTCGTCGGCGTTGGGGTCGCGCATCACCCACTTGAGGGTGAGCACGTGGGACCGGGGTACGTCGCTGGTGAAGTCCTTGACGTAGTCGTCGGCAGGGGCACCGACCACCTCGTCCGGCGTACCGATCTGGACGATCTCGCCGTCGCGCATGATCAGGATCCGGTCGCCCAGCTTGAGCGCCTCGGCGAGGTCGTGGGTGATGAACACCATCGTCTTGCCGACCTCGTGGTGGAGCCGGATGACCTCGTTCTGCATGTCGCGGCGGATCAACGGGTCGAGGGCAGAGAACGGCTCGTCGAACATCAGGATGTCCGGGTCGGCGGCGAGCGCCCGGGCCAGCCCGACCCGCTGCTGCATGCCGCCGGAGAGCTGGTCCGGGTAGTTGTTCTCGTAGCCGGACAGGCCGACCAGGTCGACCATCTCCTGGGCCCGGTTGCGCCGGTCCGACTTGCCCTCGCCGCGGACCTCGAGGCCGAAGGCGATGTTGTCGACGACCTTGCGGTGCGGCAGCAACCCGAAGTGCTGGAAGACCATCGACACCCGCCGGCGCCGGGTGTCCAGCAGGGCCCGGTCGTTCATCGCGGTGACGTCCTCGCCGTACAGCTCGACGGTGCCACCGGTCGGCTCGATCAGCCGCGTGAGCAGCCGCACCAGCGTGGACTTCCCGGAGCCGGAGAGGCCCATCACGACGAACACCTCACCCGGCGCCACGTCGAAGGAGACGTCGCGGATGCCGACCACGTGCCCGGTCTTCTCCTGCAGGTCCTTGCGGGACAGCTGGGCGTCGGGGCTCTTCATGATCTTGTCGGCCTTCGGGCCGAAGATCTTCCACAGTCCCTCCACGTGCACGGCGACGTCGGGCTCAACGGTGGCGGTCATGAGGCGTCCTCAAGGTTTCGGCTGTCGCCGGGCGGGTGGAGTGGGCTGTCGCCGTGGCGGTACCACGGCACGTCAGCAGCGGGGAGCGGTGTGTGGCCCGCGATCAGGTCGGCCGCCTTCTCGGCCACCATCATCACGGGCGCATAGATGTTGCCGTTGGTCACGTAGGGGAAGACCGAGGCGTCGACGACCCGCAGGCCGTCCAGGCCGTGCACCCGCATCGACGCGGGGTCGACCACGGAGCGCTCCTCGACGCCCATGGCCGCGGTGCAGGACGGATGCAGCGCGGTCTCGGCGTCGGCGCGCACCCAGTCCAGGATCTGCTCGTCGGTCTCGACCTCGCCACCGGGCGAGAGCTCGCCGTCGTTGTACGGCGCGAAGGCGGGCTGGTTGAGGATGTCGCGAGCCACCCGGATCGCCTCCACCCACTCCCGACGGTCGGTCGGTGTGGAGAGGTAGTTGAACTGCATCGACGGGTGCTGCTTCGGGTCGGTGCTCTTGATGCGCACCCAACCGCGGGTGTCGGCGTACATCGGGCCGATGTGCACCTGGTAGCCGTGGCCTTCCGCCGGCACCGAGCCGTCGTACCGGATCGCGACCGGCAGGAAGTGGAACATCAGGTTCGGGTAGGCCACGTCCGCGTTGCTGCGCGCGAAGCCGCCGCCCTCGAAGTGGTTGGTGGCGCCGAGCCCGCTGCGGTGGAAGAGCCACTTGTAGCCGATGCCCGGGCGGCTGCGGTAGCGGAGGCCGGGGGCGATCGAGACCGGGAGCTTGGAGGCGTACTGGATGTAGACCTCGAGGTGGTCCTGGAGGTTCTCGCCGACGCCGGGCAGGTCGTGCACCATCTGTCCGCCGAGTGGCAGGAGGTGCTCGGGGTTGCCGACGCCGGAGAGCGGCAGCAGCTGGGGGGTGTTGATCGCGCCGCCGCAGAGGACCACCTCG
>JAWWPK010000321.1:0-3939 GCA_033854925.1 Nocardioidaceae bacterium
AGGAGTAGTCGGCGGAGACCCGGCGGGCCATGTCGAGGAAGGACTGGCGGGAGGCGAGGTTCTCCTCCAGGTCCTTGACCTGCTTGTCGTTGCCGGACTCGCGGGCCTTGGCGAGGTCGCGCTCGACCTGGGCGATGGCGGCCTCGAGCTGGGTGACCATGTCGTCCGCCCGGGCGGACTTCTCCGGGTCGGACTTGCGCCACTGCTCGTCCTCGAGGGAGCGGATCGCCTGCTCGACGACGCGCATCCGGCCCTCGAGCTCCTTGATCCGCTCCCGCGGCACCTTGCCGGCCGCCTCCCAGCGGTCCGAGACCTCGCGGAACCCGCGCTTGGCGGCGTCGAGGTCGGTCACCGGCAGCAGCGCCTCGGCCTCGACGAGGAGCTTCTCCTTCACCTCCGCGTTGGCGGCGTACTCGGCGTCCAGCGCAGCGTTGGTGGCGTCGCGGGCGCCGAAGAAGGTGTCCTGGGCGGCGCGGAACCGGCGCCACAGCTCGTCGTCGACGTCCTTGGGGGCGGGGCCGGCCACCTTCCACTGACGCATCAGCTCGCGGTAGCGGCCGGCGGTCGGCCCCCACTCGGTGGAGTCGGAGAGCGACTCGGCCTCCTTGACCAGCCGCTCCTTGATCTCGCGCGCGGCGTCCCGCTTCTCGTTCTGCTCGGCGAAGTGCGCCTTGCGGCGCCGGGTGTACGACGTCCGGGCACCCGAGAACCGGCGCCACAGCGTGTCGTCCGACGCGCGGTCGATGCGGGGCAGCGCCTTCCACTCGTCCAGCAGGGTGCGCAACCGGTTCGCGCCCGCCCGCCAGTCGCTGCCCTCGGCAATCTTCTCGGCCTCGGTGACCAGCTTCTCCTTGGCCTCCTTGGCCTCGGCGGTCTTGACGACCCGCTCGGCCCGGCGGACCTCGCGCTGTCCCTCGATCACCGGCCGCAGCGCCTCGAGCCGCGTGGTGAGGGAGGCCAGGTCACCGACCGCGTTGGCGTCGGTCACCTGCGCCGAGACGGTCTTCACCGACTGGAGCGCCTCCTCGGGCGTCATCACCCCGGAGCGGATCCGCTGCTCGAGCAGGTCGACCTCGAACGACAGCGCCTCGAACCGCTCGGTGAAGAAGGCCAGCGCCTCCTCGGGGGTGCCCGCGGGGTACTGCCCGACGGGCCGTTCCCCGTCGGCGGTGCGGACGAAGACGTTCCCGTCCTCGTCGACGCGACCCCACTCGTGCACCGACCCCATGCTCATCACTGCGGCATGGTAGTCAACCCTGATGAGGTGATCACTTCTCGCCCGCAACCGATGCGGGGCTGTGACCTCCCCACGGCTAGGGTTGACCGGTGCTGATCGCCGGCTTCCCCGCAGGTCCGTGGGGCACCAACTGCTACGTCGTGGCGACGGCTCCCGGCTCCGAGTGCGTGGTCGTCGACCCCGGCATGGAGGCCACCGAGGGCGTGGCACGGGTCGTCGCGGAGCACCGGCTCAAGCCGGTCAGCGTCCTGGTGACGCACGGGCACGTCGACCACATGTTCTGCGTGGCGCCGGTGGCGGGCGGGTACGACGCCACCGCCTGGATCCACCCGAGCGACCGGCACCTGCTCACCGACCCGTTGGCGGGCATGTCCCCGGAGTCCGCCCGGATGATGCTGGGCGGTGACTACTCCTGGGAGGAGCCGGACGACGTCCGCGAGCTGAGCGACTCACAAGTGCTCGAGCTGGCCGGCATCCGGTTCGAGGTCGACCACACCCCGGGACACACCGAGGGCTCGGTGACCTTCCGCTCGCCGTACGCAGACCTCGACGACGTGTCCGAGGTGATGTTCTCAGGTGACCTGCTGTTCGCCGGCTCGATCGGCCGCACCGACCTGCCCGGCGGCGACCACCCCACGATGCTGCACAGCCTCGCCACCAAGGTGCTGACCCTCGCCGACGACATCGTGGTGCTGCCCGGCCACGGCGAGCAGACCACCATCGGCCGTGAGCGCGCCACCAACCCGTATCTCCAAGACCTCTCCACACTCCGCTGATCGCATGACTGACAAAATCACCCCGCTGAGCGGGTTCCCCGAGCTGCTGCCCGAGCACCGCGCCGTCGAGCGCACGGTGATCGCGAGCCTGTCCCGCACCTTCGAGCTGCACGGCTTCGCCAACATCGAGACCCGGGCGGTCGAGCCGATGGACCGGCTCTCCAAGGGTGGAGAGATCGACAAGGAGATCTACGTGCTGCGCCGGGCTCTCGCTGACAAGGAGGCTGACGACGCGGCCGGCGACTCCGGGCTGGGGCTGCACTTCGACCTGACGGTCCCGTTCGCGCGCTACGTCCTCGAGCACAGCGGCAAGCTGGAGTTCCCCTTCCGGCGCTACCAGATCCAGCCGGCCTGGCGCGGCGAACGGCCACAGGAGGGCCGCTACCGCCAGTTCACCCAGGCCGACATCGACGTGGTGGGCCGCGACGAGCTGCCGTTCCACCACGACGTCGAGGTGGTGCGGGTGATGGTCGAGGCGCTGGACGCGCTGCCGCTGCCGAACTTCTCCTTCCAGATCAACAACCGCAAGCTGATCCAGGGCTTCTACCGCGGCCTCGGCATCCCCGACGTCACCGCCGCCATCCGCGCGATCGACAGGCTCGACAAGCAGCCGGCCGAGGCGGTGGCCGAGCTGCTGGTGCGGGACGCCGGCGCGACCGAGGAGCAGGCGCAGCGGTGTCTCGACCTCGCGCAGATCCGGGTGCCCGACACGAGCTTCATCGAGCGGGTCCGCGCGCTCGGAGTCGAGGACGACCTGCTCGACGTGGGGCTCGATGAGCTGGCTGCGGTGATCGACGGCTGCGCGTCGGCGGTCAGCGAGCACGTGAGCGTCGAGGCGAACCTGCGGATCGCACGCGGCCTCGACTACTACACGGGCACCGTGCTCGAGGTGTTCATGGCCGGCTACGAGCGGCTGAAGTCGGTCGCCGGCGGTGGCCGCTACGACGCGCTCGCGAGCGACGGCCGGACGACGTACCCCGGCGTCGGCATCAGCTTCGGCGTGTCGCGCACCCTGATCCCGCTGTTCGCCGACGGCGCCCTGGAGCCCGGCCCGAAGGTGCCCAGCACGGTGCTGGTCGCCCTCGTCGACGAGGAGTCGCGCGGTGCCAGCCAGGACGTGGCAACGGCGCTTCGCCGCCGCGGCATCCCGACCGAGGTCGCCGCGAGCGCCCAGAAGTTCGGCAAGCAGATCCGGTACGCCGAGCGCCGGGGCATCCCCTACGTGTGGTTCCCCGACGCTGAGACACACACCGGCGAGGTCAAGGACATCCGGAGCGGCGACCAGGTCGCCGCCGACCCCACCACCTGGACACCCCCGTCAGCAACCGAGGAGGCACACCACTCGTGATCCGCACCCACGACGCCGGCTCGCTGCGTGCAGAGCACGCGGGCCAGACCGTGACGCTGGCCGGCTGGGTGGCCCGCCGCCGCGACCACGGCGGCGTCACCTTCATCGACCTGCGCGAGGCCAGCGGCGTAGTGCAGGTCGTGGTCCGCGACGAGGCCGTCGCGCACCAGCTCCGCAGCGAGTTCTGCGTCCAGGTCACCGGCGAGGTCGGGCTGCGCCCCGAGGGCAACGCCAACCCCGAGCTGCCCACCGGCGACGTCGAGGTGGTGGCTGCTCAGCTCGAGGTGCTGAGTGCCGCCGCGCCGCTGCCGTTCCCCATCGACGACCACGTGGACGTGGGCGAGGAGGTGCGGCTCAAGTACCGCTACCTCGACCTGCGGCGCACGGCGCCAAACCAGGCGATCCGGCTGCGCAGCAAGGTCAACAAGGCCGCCCGCGACGTGCTCGACGCGCAGGGCTTCGTCGAGATCGAGACCCCCACGCTGACCCGGTCCACGCCCGAGGGCGCACGCGACTTCCTGGTGCCGGCCAGGCTCCGGCCCGGCAGCTGGTACGCGCTGCCGCAGAGCCCGCAGCTG
>JAWWPK010000322.1:0-3872 GCA_033854925.1 Nocardioidaceae bacterium
CGATGCAGGTCTCGGCCGCCGGTGACATCGCGAACTGGATGATCCCGGGGAAGATGGTCAAGGGGATGGGCGGCGCGATGGACCTGGTGCACGGCGCCAAGCGGGTGATCGTGCTGATGGAGCACGTTGCCCGTGACGGGTCGTACAAGATCGTCAACGAGTGCTCGCTGCCCTACACCGGCCGCGGCGTGGTGCAGCGGATCATCACCGACCTGTGTGTCATCGACGTCACCCCCGCATCAGAAGGGGGAGGGCTCGCGCTGGTCGAGCTCGCGCCGGGCGTCACCGAGGACGAGGTGCGCGAGAAGACCGAGCCGCAGCTCAGCTAGTCGCCAGCCGCTCGACCAGCTGCGTCAGGTGGTCGAGACGAGCCTTGAGGTCGTCGTACTGCACCGAGGACTGGTTGGCCTCCTTCTGCACCACGATCACCTTGCCGTTGGGCAGCAGTGAGGCCTTCTCCACTTCGTCGAAACTGTCGGCGCCGGCCGACTGGATCTCCTCGAGCAGGTCGTCGTGGGTCAGTCCCTGTTTCTTGAGCGCCTCCTCGAGGAGCTTGCCGTCCCGGATGAGCTCGGTCGGGGTGCCCTCGACCAGTCGCCGGAGCCGGCTGTTCCGGAAGAGGACGAAGGCCAGCGCGCTGTTGACGGCGAACAGCACGGTCGCGCCGACCAATGCGCCGGTGACCGAGTTGTCGCTGCCGATCAGCCCATTCTGGACGGCGTTCGCCACCGCCAGGAGCACCACGAAGTCGAGGGTGTTGAGCTGGGCCAGCTCGCGCTTGCCCACCAGCCGGAGGGCGACGACGAGGAACAGGTAGATGACGACGGCGCGGATGAACTTCTCGCCGAGCGACAGGTGCAGGTCGAACATGGCGTTCCACATGCACCGCATCGTGCCCCTCAAACTCGGGCGACGGCGGTCGGCGGGCCGTCCTAGATTGGGGAGATGCCGATAGCGACCTACCGCGACCTGTGCATCGACGCCGTCGACGACGCGGCGATCCAGCTGTTCTGGGCCGACACCCTGGGACTGGAGCCGGTGCCCGGCGACGGCGGGACGCTCGACCTGGTCGGGCCGACCTCCCAGCACCGGGTCTGGATCAACAGGGTGCCCGAGCCCGTCACCGTGAAGCAGCGGGTCCACATCGACGTGCATGCCGGGTCGGTCGACGAGGTGCTCGCTCGCGGTGCCACCCCGGTCGACCTCGACACCTTCCGCTGGAAGGTGCTCAAGGACCCCGAGGGCGGCGAGCTGTGCGTCTTCGTGCGCGATGAGGTGCCGGCGTACAAGCTCTACGAGCTGGCGGTCGACAGCGTCGACCCGCCAACGATCACCACCTGGTGGGCCGAGGTGCTCGGGGCCACCGCCCAGCACTCCGATGAGCAGGACTGGTGGTGGATCGAGGATGCGCCCGGGATGCCGTTCGAGGCGTTGGTGTTCGCCCCGGTCCCCGAGCCGAAGACCGTCAAGAACCGCATCCACTGGGACATCGAGACGACGGACGTGGAGGGGTTGCTCGACCGCGGCGCGACGCTGGTCCGCGGCCCCGACGATGACATCGACTGCTACGTCCTGGCCGACCCCGAGGGCAACGAGTTCTGCGCCATGCGTCCGCGCGAGTGAGGTCCCGGAGTCACGAGTAGGGTGCCGCGCATGACCAAGTGGGAGTACCTCACCGCGCCGATCCTCACGCATGCGGCCAAGCAGATCCTCGACAACTTCGGGGCCGACGGGTGGGAGCTCGTGCAGATCGCGCCGGGCATGAACCCGGAGAACCTGGTCGGCTACTTCAAGCGCCCGCTCGCGTCATGACCACCCCAGAGGAGCGGCTGGCCGAGCTCGGCCTCTCGGTCCCCGAGGTCGTCCCGCCCGTCGCGGCGTACGTCCCGGCGGTGCGCAGCGGCAACCAGGTCTTCACCTCGGGGCAGCTCCCGATGCGCTCGGGCGAGCTGATGGCGACCGGCAAGGTCGGCACCGAGGTCACCGAGGAGGAGGCCTTTGCCTGTGCGCAGCAGTGCGCGCTCAACGCGATCGCGGCCATCAACTCCGAGGTCGGCGACCTGTCGCTGGTCAAGCGGGTCGTGAAGGTCGTCGTGTTCGTCGCGTCTGCCCCCGCCTTCACCGCCCAGCCCAAGGTCGCCAACGGCGCCTCGGAGCTGTTCGGCACCGTCTTCGGTGACGCCGGCGTGCACGCGCGCTCGGCGGTCGGCGTCGCCGTACTGCCGCTGAACGCCCCGGTCGAGGTCGAGGTCATCGTCGAGCTGTGAAGATCCCGATCCCGCCGATCCTGCTGCCGGATCACCTGGTCGAGGTCGCCCGCCAGTACGACGACGGCAGCCGGGAGCCGGTCGAGCCGCGGGACGCGGCCACCGTGATCCTGCTGCGGGCCTCGGAGCACGGGCCGGCGGTCTACTACCTGCGCCGCCAGGTGTCGATGGAGTTCGCGGCCGGCATGTGTGTCTACCCGGGCGGTGGCGTGGACCCGCGCGACTTCGACCGCGACGTCGCCTGGGCCGGGCCGGCGCCCGCCGACTGGGCCGCCCGGCTGGGCTGCGACGAGGAGATGGCGCGGGCGCTGGTCTGCGCGGCGGTGCGGGAGACGTTCGAGGAGTCGGGCGTGCTGCTGGCAGGGCCGCACGGTGACGAGGTGGTCGCCGACACGACCGGCGAGGACTGGGAGGCCGACCGGGTCGCCCTGGAGTCCCGGGAGCTGGCGATGACCGACTTCCTCACCCGTCGTGGGCTGGTGCTCCGCACCGACCTGCTCGGCGGGTGGGCCGCCTGGCTGACGCCGGTCTTCGAGCCCAAGCGCTACCGGACCTGGTTCTTCGTGGCCCTCCTGCCCGAGGGACAGCGCACCCGCGACGTCTCGTCGGAGTCCTCGGAGGTGACCTGGCTGGCGGCCGCGGACGCGGTGGCGATGGCCGACCGCGGCGAGATGCTGATGATGCCGCCGACGTACCTCACCTCCCTCGAGGTCGCGCAGTACGCCGGGCCGGCCGAGGTGTTCGACGCCGCGCACGGGCGCACCCTCGAGCTGCACACCCCCGGCCTCGAGGCGCTGGGGGACGGCTGGACGCTGTCCGTCCCCGAGCACCTGCGGTCCCTGCTGGCCGCGCACACGTCATGACTCAATCCTGGGCCGGCGGGACGTTCGGCGAGCGAGCGCGGTGCCTGCTCGCGCCGAACCCCGGGATCATGACGCTCGACGGCACCAACAGCTGGATCCTCACCGAGCCGGGTGCGTCCCGGTCGGTGGTGATCGACCCGGGCCCGATCGAGGATGGTCACGTCGACGAGCTCGACGAGGAGACGGGCGACGTCGCGCTGGTGATCCTCACCCACCACCACTTCGACCACTCCGAGGTCGCCGTCGACTTCGCCACCCGCAAGGGCTGTCCGGTCCGCGCCCTCGACCCGGCGTACTGCTTCAACGGCGACCCGCTGACCGACGACGAGCTGATCGACGTCGACGGACTGTCGCTGCGCGTGCTCACCACTCCTGGCCACACCGCCGACTCGATCTCGTTGGTCCTCCCGGCCGAGACGGCGTTGCTCTCGGGCGACATGGTGCTCGGCCGCGGCACCACCGTGGTCGCCCACCCGGACGGCCAGCTCGCTCCCTACTTCGACTCGATCGAGCGGATGCGCTCCCTCGCCGCTTCGGGCGAGGTGACCACGATCTGGCCGGCCCACGGCCCGGTCCTCGACGACGCACTCGGCACCCTCGAGTACTACCTCGTCCACCGCCGCCAGCGCCTCGCGCAGGTGGAGGCTGCTCTCGCGCAGCTCGGGGTCAGGGCCGACGCGGAAGACGAGGAGCTGCCCCGCCAGGTCGTCGAGATCGTCTACCAGGACGTCGACGAGTCCCT
>JAWWPK010000323.1:0-6662 GCA_033854925.1 Nocardioidaceae bacterium
AGGACGTGGACGAGGTGCTCTGGGGCGCGGCCGAGTTGTCGGTCCGCGCCCAGCTGGCCTATCTCGCGCAGCAGTGAGGTGACGGGACGTCATACGTCCCGAGCAAGCGGGTGCTCTGCCCGTATGACCTCTGCGTGAGCCGGGTCAGCGGGCCCGGCGGGCCAGGCGCTCGACGTCCATGATGACCACGGAGCGGGGCTCGAGCCGCAGCCAGCCGCGGGAGGCGAAGTCGGCGAGCGCCTTGTTGACGGTCTCGCGGGAGGCGCCGACCAGCTGGGCGAGCTCCTCCTGGGTGAGGTCGTGGTGGACGTGCACGCCGTCGTCGGCGGTGCGGCCGAAGCGGTCGGCGAGGTCGAGCAGCGCCTTGGCGACCCGGCCGGGTACGTCGGAGAAGACCAGGTCGGCGACGACGTCGTTGGCCTTGCGGAGCCGGCCGGCGAGCTGGGTGAGCAGGCCGCGGGCGACGACCGGGCGGCCCTCGAGCCAGCGGAGGAGGTCCTCGTGGGACAGCGAGGCGAACGTGGTGTCGGTGACCGCGGTGACGGTTGCCGAGCGCGGGCCGGGGTCGAAGAGCGAGAGCTCACCGAACATCTGGCCGGGGCCGAGGATGGCCAGCAGGTTCTCGCGGCCGTCGGAGGAGGTGCGCCCGAGCTTCACCTTGCCGTCGAGCACGACGTAGAGCTTGTCGCCCGAGTCGCCTTCGTGGAAGAGCACGTCGCCGCGGCGCAGCCGCGTCTCACCCATCGAGGACCGCAGGGCGGTCGCCGCCTCGTCGTCGAGCGCGCTGAAGAGCGGAGCCTGACGAAGCACGTCGTTGTCCACTGGGATCCTCCGCCTCACGGCCCGCTCGGTTCGTGGCCGTCGGAATCCTATCCAGTGGGATGGATCACAGGAACTACCGACCCTGGCCGATGGGGCTCACTGGGGCCTGCCACCACCGGACGGGCCGGGGGTGGGCGCACCTATCCTTGGGCGGTGCCCGAGCCCCAGCCGGCGGCAACTGAGAGCCGCACCAGCCTGGTCCGTCGTGCACGCAAGATCGACCGGGTGCTCGGGCAGACCTACCCCGATGCCACGATCGAGCTCGACTTCGACAACCCCTTCGAGCTGCTGGTCGTCACCGTGCTGAGCGCGCAGACGACCGACAAGCGTGTGAACGCCGTCCGGCCGACCCTCTTCGCCGCCTACCCCGACGCGCCAGCCATGGCCGCCGCCGAGCGCGAGAAGCTCGAGGCGATCATCGGCCCGCTCGGCTTCTTCCGGGCCAAGACCCAGTCGCTGCTCAAGCTGAGCGCGGCGCTGGTCGAGCAGCACGGCGGCGAGGTGCCGCGGCGGCTGAAGGACCTGGTCGAGCTGCCCGGCGTGGGCCGCAAGACCGCGAACGTCGTGCTCGGCAACGGGTTCGGCATCCCCGGCATCACCGTCGACACCCATTTCGGGCGGCTCTCGCGCCGGTTCGGCTGGACCGACGAGACCGACCCCGTCAAGGCCGAGCACGCCGTGGGGGCGCTGTTCCCCAAGAAGGACTGGGTGCAGCTGAGCCACCACCTGATCTGGCACGGCCGGCGCTGCTGCCACGCCCAGAAGCCGGCCTGCGGTGCCTGCCCGGTGGCCCGCTGGTGCCCGTCCTACGGCGAAGGGCCGACCGACCCCGAGGCGGCCGCGAAGCTGCTGCGCACCGAGGGCAGGGCGTGAAGCGTCTCGTCGCTGTGCTCGCCGCCGTCCTGCTGGTGGCGGCGCTGGCCGGCTGCAACGACGAGACCCAGTTCGTGCCCGGTCCGGGCCCGTCCAAGGTGCAGGTCGACACGTCCGACCTGCGCGCGCTCAAGGCCCAGATCGGGATGGCGGACTGCGTGCCGGGACCGGGCGGTGGTGCGCTGCCACACCTCACGCTGCCCTGTCTCGGCGGCGGAACCAGCGTGGATCTCTCCTCCCTCAGGGGCCCGCTGGTGCTGAGCCTCTGGCAGGCCGGCTGTACGCCGTGTCGCAGGGAGATGCCGGCACTACAGGCCTTCGACGACCAGTACGGCGACCGGGTGCCGGTGCTCGGCGTCGACTTCGCCGACCAGTACCCCGGGTCGGCCCTCCAGGAGGCCGGGAAGCGCGAGGTCACCTACCCGTCGCTGGCCGACCCGGGGGGCGACCTCCAGGGCTTCGACGGGTTCGCGAAGATCCCCGGCATGCCGACGATGTACTTCGTCGACTCAGACGGCAAGATCGCCTACCAGCGGTCCGGTGGCGTCGACTCGGCAGACGAGGTGGCCGACCTGGTCCGCGAGCACCTGGGAGTGACTCTGTGAACACCGACCTTCCCGACTGGTTGCGGCCGGTCGAGGAGGCCGCCCGCTCGATCAGCGTGCACGACCTGACCCGCTTCATGCCGCCTGAAGACGAGGAGCCGCGCGAGAGTGCGGTCCTGATGCTCTTCGGCGAAGGTCCCGAGGGACCCGACCTGCTGCTCACCGAGCGCAGCCACACGATGCGCTCCCACCCCGGCCAGGTGTCGTTCCCCGGCGGCTCCATCGACCCGGGCGAGACGGCGCGGCAGGCTGCGCTCCGCGAGGCGTGGGAGGAGACCGGTCTCGACCTGGCCGGCGTCGACGTCTTCGCCGAGCTGCCGCAGCTGTGGTTGCCGCCGAGCAACTTCGCCGTCACCCCGGTGCTGGCGTGGTGGCGCGAGCCGGTGCCGGTGCACGCGATCTCGCCTGACGAGGTGCACGCCGTCTACCGGGTGCCGCTCAGCGAGCTCACCGATCCGACGCATCGGATCAACGTCACGATGCCCGGCGGCTGGCGCAACCCCGGGTTCCTCATCGGGGCCGACCACGACGTCATCTGCTGGGGGTTCACCGCCGGCGTGATCCTGCGGCTCTTCGAGTACCTCGGCTGGATCGAGGACCTCCCCGACGCGCCGGAGCAGGAGCTGCCGGCGTACATGCTGGTCGGTCGACGGCTCAACCAGGACGTCGTGCCCAACACCGACTTCGAGCAACGCCGCCGATGAACCTCCTCGACTGGCTGCTGGTGGTGCTGGTGGTGGCCTACGCCGTCTCGGGCTACTGGCAGGGGTTCGTCACCGGTGCCTTCGCCACCGCGGGCCTGCTCCTGGGCGGTGTCTTCGGCGTCTGGCTGGCTCCGGTCGCGCTGGGCGACGCGGACCCGTCGCTGCTGGTGTCGCTGGGTGCGCTGTTCATCGTGATCCTGGCCGCCTCGCTCGGCCAGGGTCTTTTGCAGTGGGGAGGCGCCAAGATCCGCGACCGGATCACCTGGCAGCCGGTGCGTGCGCTCGACGCGATCGGCGGCGCCGCGCTCAGTGCCTGCGCGGTCCTGGTCGTGGCCTGGGCGCTGGGTGTCGCTGTCTCCGGCTCGCGGATCGACGGGGTGACGCCGATGGTGCGCAGCTCGCTGGTCCTCTCCAAGGTCAACGAGGTGCTGCCGCAGCGCGCCGGCGGGCTGCTCAACGCGTTCAACGACGTGGTCGGCACCAGCTTCTTCCCCCGCTACCTCGAGCCCTTCTCGCCGGAACGCATCGTCGACGTGGCGCCGGGCGACCGCCGGATGGTCCGCGACCCCGACGTGACGCGGGCCGGCAGCAGTGTCCTCAAGGTGCGCGGCACCAACGACTGCGGCCGCGGCATCGAGGGCTCCGGCTTCCTCTACGCCGAGAACCGGCTGATGACCAACGCCCACGTGGTCGCCGGCGTCGACGACCCCGAGGTGGTCGTCGGCGACGCCACCATGGACGCCACGGTCGTGTTCTACGACTCCAACCTCGACGTCGCCGTGCTCGAGTTCGACAGTGGTGCGATCCCGGTGCTGCCGTTCACCCCGCCCGACGCGGCGGCGCAGCCGAAGGAACCGGTCGCGATCCTCGGCTACCCGCAGGACGGGCCGTTCGACATCGAGACCGCTCGCATCCGTGCCAAGCAGACGCTGCGCTCGCCCGACATCTACGGCGACGGAGCCGTGATCCGCGACGTCTACTCGATCCGCGGCCTGGTCCGGCCGGGCAACTCCGGCGGTCCGATCGTCGACTCTGCTGGGCAGGTGGTCGGCGTGGTGTTCGCGGCGTCGGTCACCGACGGCGAGACCGGCTACGCGCTCACCGCCGACCAGGTCCGCCAAGCGGGCGACCAGGGCAGTGCGAGTGACACCGAGAAGTCGACCGAGGGGTGTGCGGGTTAGCTCCGGCCCCTCAGCGCTCGCGGGATCTTGCTGCCCTGCTCCATCGCCTTCTCGGGCGGACCGACCTGCTTCAGCTTCTTCACGCCGATCCACGCCATCAGCCCGGTGACCGCGAACCAGAACCCGGTCACGATCAGGTAGGCCCAGTGCAGGGCCAGGCCGGACCCGCCCCAGTTGATGAAGTAGACGATCGTGAAGGACAGCATGATCACGCCGAGCACGGCGATGAAGGCCGCGCCGGCCAGCAGCCCGATGCCCAGGCCACCGGCCTTGACGCTGACCTTCAGCTCGGTCTTGGCGAGCTCGATCTCCTTCGAGACCAGCCTCGAGATGTCGCGGCTGGCGTCTGCGACCAGACGACCGATCGTCGGGTCGTCGGGCGACGGTCCGCGCACCGGCGTCCTGCTGCTCCCCGTCTCGTCGATGGCCATGGCGCGACACTACCCATCGGCGCGCTGCTCAATTCGCCGGTAGGTGCGGTTGCGGACACCGAGCAGCACGGCGGCCGCGAGCGCGGAGGCCACCGAGCCGGTGAGGACGCCTACCTTGACGTGCTCGTCGCGCACGCTGCCGAGGCCGAAAGCGAGCTCGCCGATCAGGAGCGAGACGGTGAACCCGATCCCCGCGAGCAGTGACAACCCGACCACGTCCACCCACGCCAGGTCCTCGTCGAGATCGGCGCGGGTGAAGGTGGCCAGCAGCCACGTCGAGCCGGCGATCCCGACCGCCTTGCCGAACACCAGTCCGGCCACGATCCCGAGGGCGACGGGGTCGGTGAGCGCGTCCGCGAACCCGCCCGGACCGCCCACCGTCACGCCGGCCGCGTAGAACGCGAAGATCGGCACCGCCAGCCCCGCCGACACCGGCCGGATCAGGTGCTCGAGGTGCTCGGCCAGCCCGCGGCCGTCGTAGGACCCGCGGCGCACCGGGACGGCGAAGGCGAGCAGCACCCCGGCCACCGTCGCGTGCACCCCCGAGGCGTGCACGAGCACCCAGGTCGCGAGGGCGAACGGGAGCAGCAGGTACGCCGTGGGCATCCGGGTGTGGGCGATGAGCGCGAACATCGCTAGCGGAACCAGGGCCAGAGCGAGGTACCAGATGTGCAGCTGTTCGGTGTAGAAGAGCGCGATCACCGTGATCGCCAGCAGGTCGTCGACCACGGCGAGGGTCAGGAGGAACGTGCGCAGCCCGCTGGGCAGGTGCGAGCTGATGAGCGCGAGCACGGCCACCGCGAACGCGATGTCCGTCGCGGTGGGGATCGCCCAGCCGCGCAGCGTGCCGTGGCCGGCGTTCACCGCGACGTAGAACAGGGCCGGCACCGCCATCCCGCCGACCGCGGCGGCCACCGGCAGCGCGGCCCGGCGTGGGTCGCTCAGCTCACCGGACACGAACTCCCGCTTGAGCTCCAGCCCGGCCACGAAGAAGAAGATCGCCAGCAGCCCGTCGGCCGCCCAGCCGCCCAGCGTCAGGTCGAGATGCAGCACGTGCGGGCCCAGCGAGAAGTCGCGCAGGTCGTCGTACGCCGACGACCAGGGCGAGTTCGCCCAGACGAGAGCGGTGACCGCGCCCAGCATGAGCAACAGGCCACCGACTGTCTCGGCCCGCAGCACCTCGGCAACCCGCGAGCTCTCGAGGAACGACGCCGGCGCGAACAGCCGACCGCTGGCAGCGGGCTTCTCGTTCATGGCGGCTCCGGTGGGCTCGGCTGAGGACTGCCGACCAGACTTCCCGGCGCACCGGTCCCGACCTTAGCGCTCGGTCACCACTCCCAGGTCAGACCCATGTGGCCCGGCCCGAACGACCGCGCCGCCACGTGGACGGTGTCGAGCCCACCGAGGTGCACCCGGGTCTCGATGGCGGGTTCGTCAATCGGCTGCACCGTCTGCACGCACCGGGTGGGCAGGGCCGCGGGGTCGAAGCGCACCCAGATCACGGTCTCGGACATCCGGCGGTCGATGTAGTGGAAGTACTTCGTGTCCGGGCCGCCCAGATCGACCAGCAGGGTGCTGGTCTCGACGATCGCGGTCTCGCCGACCGCCAGCGGCCGGGGCAGCACCAGCTCCGAGGCGAACAGACCCACCTCCGGGCGGTCGACGGTCGCGCCCACTCGAGCGCCGACGACCCGGTCCAGGACGAGCGGCTCGGGCACGGGCTGCTCGGCGAAGATGACGTGGTACCACCGCTCCGCCCCACTGGCCGTCGCGCGCAGCATGGTGCGGACCGTCTGCCGGGTCATCTGGCGATCGGCGTCGACGTCCAGCGTGATGTGCATCGTGACGTCCTGCAGCTGCTGGCCGACCTCCGCGAGGCCGAGCTCGCGCAGGGCGTCCCGCACCGGTACGTCGGCAGGCGCGGCGGCGCCGGCCGCGACCTGGGGCAGCGGGGGACCGGGTCGCCTGGACGGGCCGATGCGGCAGCGCAGCGCGCCCGGATCGAGGCCGAGCAGCTCCTCGATCTCGGTGACTGCGTCGAGGGAC
>JAWWPK010000324.1:0-2894 GCA_033854925.1 Nocardioidaceae bacterium
TGGCACCGCGACGCGAAGATCTACACGATCTTCGAGGGCACCAGCGAGATCCAGCGACTGATCATCAGCCGCGCGATCTCCGGCGTCCAGATCCCCTGATGCCGTCTGCCGCCGCGACCGCGCTCGCCGACAGGGGTGCCCGCCGGGAGGCGCTCCTGGACGCCACCGACCGGATCGTGCAGCGGGTCGGCCCGACCGTGTCGATGGCGTCGATCGCCGCGGAGGCCGGCATCACCAAGCCGATCCTGTACCGGCACTTCGGGGACAAGGGCAGCCTGTACGCCGCGCTGGCGGAGCGGCACACCGATCGGCTCCTGGACGTGCTGCAGCAGGCGCTCGCAGCCGGCGGTACTGCCCGGGAGCGGGTCGAGCGCACGATCGACGCCTACCTCGCGACGATCGAGGCCGAGCCGCAGGTCTACCGCTTCCTCATGCACTCCGCGGAGTTCCCGGCAGCTGCCCAGGCGCACGGCCAGGTCCAGACGTTCCTGCGCCGCTTCTCCGAGCTCCTCGCCCTGGGGGTCGCTGCCGAGCTGGGGCTGCCCGCCGGCTCGGCCCGGGCAGAGACCTGGGCCCGCGGGATCGTCGGAATGGTCCAGAGCGCCGGCGACTGGTGGTTGCTCGGCGGCTCCCCGGGGCGCGATGCTGTCGTGCGCGAGCTGACCGACCTGCTCTGGGGGGCCTACCCGGAAGCAGCCGCGCGTCGGTCCCGGCGCGGGTCCGTAACCCAAGGCCCGCGTAAGGGACACTGAGCCGCCGCGACGTGAGGGGAGGATCGATGCGCTGGACGAGGCGACGGGTGATCCTCGCAGCCCTCGGTGGGCTGGTTGCCGTGGCCGGGATCGCGGCGCCGCTCGCCGGGGCGATCGACCCGGTGCGCGAGGGCACAGACACCCGCGTCGTCCTGCCCAGCGGCCGGGCCTACATCCTGCACACCCCGCCGTTGCTGCGCCGGGTGCCCTCCATGGTCGAGGGGCGGCCGGCGATGATCGTGCTGCACGGCATCAAGGACACCCCAGCGCACTTCGAGTCCGTTGCCGGGTTCAAGGCCTACTCCGACCGCGACGGCGACCTCGTCGCCTACCCCGAGGGCGTCCGGGAGTCCTTCAACGCCGGCCTGTGCTGCGGAGCTGCCACGTCGTACGGCGTCGACGACGTCGCCTTCCTCTCCGATGTCGTCAGCGATCTCAAGACCCGTGGGGCCGGACGGATCGCCGCCGTCGGGTTCTCCAACGGCGGGATGATGGCCTACCGGCTGGCCTGCGCGCGGCCGGAGCTGGTCGACACGATCGGGGTCATGGCCGGGACGCTGGAGATCCCGCACTGCGACGGGCCGATCCACGCCCTGGCCCTCAACGGGCTGCGGGACACCGCGGTGCCGTTCACCGGCAACCGCTACTCGACCCGGTTGCGCTGCTTCCTGCGTGACGTGCGCACCATCCGCGCAGCCGCACCAGGCAGCAGCATCATCATCCAGCAGCTGCCCGGTTTCCCGCACCGGTGGACCGTCCCGGGGGACGAGGTCGACGCGACAGCGGAGTTCTGGAAGTTCGCGCGGATGAGCTCCTAGAGGCCGGCCAGCGCGTCGCGCAGCTCGCTGTCCCAGAACCTGAAGAAGCCCTCCTGGTCATCGCCGATCTGCGAGATGTAGACCTCGTCGACACCGGCATCGACGTACTTCTTGATGCTCTCCACGAAGTCCGCGACGTCCGGGCCGCACGCGACGCTCTTGGTGGCCGTGTCCTCGTCGACCAGCTCGCTGACCTGCTCGAAGTGCGCGGGTGAGGGCAGCACCTGGGCGGCCTCACCCGGGATCGCCGCGTTGGGCCAGAGCCGGTGCACTGTCTTGCGCGCCTCCTCGCGGGTGGCCGCCCAGCACACCTTCACGCCGCCCTGGACCGGGCCTTGACCGCCGTTCTTGCGGTACAGCGAGATGAGCTCGGGGTCGGGGGTCGTCGTGACGTAGCCGTCACCGATGCGAGCCGCCAGCTCGGTCGCCTTGGGACCGAACCCGGAGACGAGCACAGGCACCCCCTCCTGGGGGAGCGTGTAGATGCGGGCGGTGTCCACGGTGTAGTGCCGACCGCGATGGCGTACGACGTCGCCGCTCCACAGCTGACGCATGACCTCGACCGCCTCCTCGAGCATCTCCAAGCGGACGTCGGCCGTCGGCCACGCGCCGCCGAGGATGTGCTCGTTGAGGGCCTCGCCGCTGCCGACCCCGAGGCTGAACCGCCCGTCGAACATCACCTGCGTCGTCGCGGCAGCCTGGGCGAGGACTGCCGGGTGGATCCGCACCGTCGGAGCGGTGACGGCCGTGCTGCAGCGCACCCGCTCGGTCCTGGCCGCGATCGCACCCAATACCGACCAGACGAACGGCGACTGCCCCTGCTCGTCGATCCAGGGGTGGTAGTGGTCCGAGATCCACAGGGCGTCGAAGCCGGACCGCTCGGCGAGCACGGCCTGGTCGAGCAGGGCCTGCGGGCCGTGCTCCTCGCTGGAGAGGAAGTACCCGTAGCTGGTCACGGGGGCGAACTACCCCGAACCACCCCAGTAACCCCCTGCGCACCCCTGGCTCAGGTGCTGTACAGGTGGGGCCGCTAGCCTTCGGCGCTTCACAGGAGCCCAGGGTGCGCGTCCTACGTCACACCCAGGGTGGGCACAAGACGGCGCACCTGTGCGTTGTGCACGCGCCGGACACGAACAGAGAGGGCCCAAGACCATGGCCACCGACTACGACCAGCCCCGCCGATCAGAGGCAGATGACCTCGGCGAGGACAGCCTCGAAGAGCTCAAGGCGCGCCGCGCGGAGGCTCAGGCGAGCAGCGTGGACGTCGACGAGGCCGACCTCGCGGAAGCCCTCGAGCTCCCCGGAGCCGACCTGTCGGGGGAGG
>JAWWPK010000325.1:0-18173 GCA_033854925.1 Nocardioidaceae bacterium
ACCGTGTACCTCACCGGCAGCCGGCGCACCGTGGCCTGGCGACCCGGTGCCGTGCCGGTCGTCACCCACCGCGCCGGTGTGGCCGTGGACGCCGCGCACGACGTGCTGTTCACCTACGGCTCGGGCGCCGGGACCATCGGCCCGACCAGCCTGTCCGCGCCCGGGGACCAGACCTGGTCGTTGTCGTCGAGCGAGTTCTTCCCGCGGGTGGTGTCAGCGGACGCCACCTACGTGGCCGGGCTGTCCGCCCAGCTCAACCATGTGCAGGTCCGCTCGATGGCCGATGGATCGCTCGTGTCGGACTGGAAGCGACACCTGGACTACGCGCGGCCGCTGGTCTGGGAGGACACCGGCCACCTCGTCTCGGTGCTCCGGACCCGCAAGGGCTGGGCGCTGCTCCGGTGCGGCGTTGGCGGGGACTGTGCGCGCGTGACCGGGCTGTCCGGGGACCCGCTGAGCCTGCCCTTCCAGGAGGTGTCGTTCCGATGAGCGGGCTCCCGGCCTGATCCCCGAACCAACGTTCCCGGACCAGGGCCAGTACTTCGAGAATTGGTGACCGCCCGAGGTCAGCCCGGACAATGGGGTCATGTCCCCGCTCACCCTCGGCCCGCTGCAGGTGGCGACGCCCGTGGTGCTCGCGCCGATGGCGGGGATCACCAACGCGGCGTACCGCCGGCTGTGCGCCGAGCAGGGAGCCGGCCTCTACGTCTGCGAGATGATCACCAGCCGCGGCGTGGTCGAGCGGGACAAGCACACCCTCGACATGCTCGTCTTCGACGAGCTGGAGAGCGTGCGCTCGGTGCAGCTCTACGGCACCGACCCGGTCTACGTCGGCAAGGCCACCGAGATCCTGTGCGCGGACTACGGCGTCGCGCACGTCGACCTCAACTTCGGCTGCCCGGTCCCGAAGGTGACCCGCAAGGGCGGCGGCGGGGCGCTCCCGTGGAAGCGCAAGCTGCTCGGGGAGATCCTCGAGCACGCCGTGGCGGCGGCCGCGCCGTACGGCGTGCCCGTCACGATGAAGACCCGCAAGGGCATCGACGATGACCACCTGACCTATCTCGACGCGGGCCGGATCGCCCAGGAGGCCGGCTGCGCGGCGATCGCGCTGCACGCGCGCACCGTCGCGCAGGCCTACTCCGGAAGCGCGGACTGGGCGGCCATCGGTGCCCTGGTCGACCACGTCGACATCCCGGTGCTCGGCAACGGCGACATCTGGGAGGCGGACGACGCGCTGCGGATGGTCTCGGAGACCGGTGCCGCCGGAGTGGTCGTCGGCCGCGGCTGCCTGGGGCGGCCGTGGCTGTTCCGCGACCTCGCGGCGGCGTTCGCGGGTGACGAGGTCAAGACGCTGCCGAGCCTCGGCGAGGTGGCCGCGATGATGCGCCGGCACACCGAGCTGCTCGCCCAGCACCTGGGGGAGGAACGCGGCTGCATCGAGTTCCGCAAGCACGTGTCGTGGTACCTCAAGGGGTTCGCCGCCGGCGGCGAGCTGCGCCGGTCGCTCGCGATGGTGACCTCGCTCGCCGAGCTCGACGTGCTCCTCGCGCAGCTGGACCGGACCGAGCCGTTCCCGGTCTCCGAGCTCGGCGCGCCGCGGGGCCGCCAGGGTTCGCCGCGCGACAGGGTGGCGCTTCCGGAGCGCTGGCTCGACGACACCGACGGCACCGGTTACGGGCTCACCGAGGAGACGAACGAGACCACCGGCGGGTGAGATCCCCGTTACACGATCGACTCACTCGACAACTGAGTTTCACGCTCAGGGGCGGTTGACGGCGTGATCGCGGCCACTAGACACCCCGATCAGGGATTGGCTGCCCCTTTGCCGATGTGGTTGATTGGTGAACCGCGTCGGCCCGAGCCACCAAACTGGTCGGCGCGTTTGACTGTGCCCCCTACATGCAGAGGATCAGCGCTGTGGCAGACCATCGCCACAAGCGGGACACCGAAGCCCGCCGCAAGCCCAAGGCCCAGGCCATCATCGGCCCGCTGGCCGTCCTGGCGACCGCATCGGTCGTGACCATTGGCGTCCTCGGCGCCGGCCCGGCCGCCTCCGACCTGGCGCCGCTTGCCATCCCGACCCCCCTCGCCGCGTCGGCGGACCGCAGCGACGACCCGATCACCCGCTCCGAGAACCGCGTCAAGGCCACCGCATCGCGGGACCTGCCGCCGCCGGCGTTCATGTCCAAGGCCTCGATCACCGCAGCGATCAAGGCTGCAAAGAAGCAGCAGTGGACCACCGACGACCTCAACATCTGGAACCAGCCGGGCGACAAGGCCAGGCAGCTGGGCGAGCTCGCTGCCGGGAAGAAGGTCGTGGTCACCGGTCGCGAGATGTGGGGCCGCACCGAGATCGTGCTCAAGGGCGAGTCCCGCTGGGTCACCGACGGCTACCTCTCCGACGACAAGCCGCTGGCTGCCGCGGCGGGCCTGTCCATGGAGCCCTGCCCGGACGGAAGCGTCGAGAACGGCCTCACCGACGGCGCCGTCTACGTCTACCGCTCGGTGTGCCACGCCTTCCCGCAGATCACGTCGTACGGCGGCTGGAGCAACCACGGCGAGCACTCCAGCGGCAAGGCCCTCGACATCATGACCAGCGACGTCGAGCTGGGCACCGCCATCGCGGAGTTCCTGCAGTCGCACGCGTCCGAGCTGCATCTCTTCGACGTCATCTGGCGCCAGCACATCTGGACCCCGGTCCGCGCCTCGGAGGGCTGGCGGATGATGCCGTCGCGTGGGTCGGCGACCGCCAATCACTACGACCACGTCCACGTCAGCGTCTACTGACCCACCTCGGTGGTTGAGGAGCTTGCGCAGCAAGCGTCTCGAAACCTCGCAAGGTTGCCTCCTCAACCTGCGTCGTGGTGCTGACCTAGAGTCCGGTGTTGATGGACAGCACCGAGCTCTACGACGAGCACGACCGCGAGCGGCGGGTCGAGGAGCCGCCCAAGCGGGTCGAGGCGCCGGAGCGGACGCCGTACGAGCGGGACCGGGCCCGCGTCGTGCATGCGGCGGCGTCGCGCCGGCTGGCCGCCAAGACCCAGGTGCACGGGCCGCAGATGGACGACTTCGTCCGCAACCGGCTCACCCACAGCCTCGAAGTGGCCCAGGTGGCGCGTGACCTGTCCCGGGCGCTCGGGTCGCAGCCGGACATCGCCGAGACCGCGGCCCTCGCGCACGACCTGGGCCACCCGCCGTTCGGCCACAACGGCGAGCACGCCCTGCACGAGCTGGCCGAGTCGTGCGGTGGCTTCGAGGGCAACGCCCAAACGCTGCGGCTGCTGACCAGGCTGGAGGCCAAGACCGTCGACGCGTCGGGCACGTCGGTCGGCCTCAACCTCACCCGGGCCACGCTGGACGCCTGCACCAAGTATCCGTGGCCGCGGTCACGGGAGACGCGCAAGTTCGGGGTGTACGCCGACGACCTGCCGGTCTTCACCTGGCTCCGGTCAGGAGCGCCCGAGGGGCCACGGCGCTGCGTCGAGGCGCAGATCATGGACCTCGCCGACGACGTCGCGTACTCGGTCCACGACGTCGAGGACGGCGTCGTCGCCGAGCGGGTCGACCTCGCGAAGCTCGACCGGCCGGCGATCTGGGACGCGGTCCGCGCCTGGTATCTGCCCGACGCGGACGACGACGCGATGGACGCGGCACTGTCCGAGCTGACGGTGGTCGGGAGCTGGCCCGACGCGCCGTACGACGGGTCGAGGCGCAGCCTCGGCGCGCTGAAGAACCTCACCAGTGACCTCATCGGCCGCTTCTGCTTCGCCGTGCAGGAAGCCACGTTCGCGGCGGCCGACGGTCCCTTCGTGCGCTACCACGCCGGCCTGGTCGTCCCCGAGCAGAGCCGCGTCGAGATGGCGGTGCTCAAGGGGATCGCCGCCCACTACGTCATGCAGGCCGACGACCGGGTCGCGCTGATGACTCGTCAGCGCGAGCTGGTCTCGGAGCTGGTCGAGGCCTTGGTCGCGCGTGCGCCCGCCTCGCTCGAGCGGGCGTTCGCCGACGACTGGGACGCCGCGCCGGACGACGCGGCCCGGCTGCGGGTCGTGATCGACCAGGTCGCCTCGCTCACCGACGCCAGCGCGGTCACCTGGCACGACCGGCTGGTGCGGCGGGGGAGCGCGGCCAAGACGGGCTGGCGGGCATGACGCTGGTCTGGCTGCCCTTCGACCCGTCCGAGCTGGACGACCCGCCCGCTTCGCTGAGCTACGAGGTGGTCGACCCCACCGGCTCGGTGCCCGACTCGGTGTCGGACGTCGAGGTCTACGTGACGCCGTACGCCGTGGGGCCGAAGGTCGCCGAGGTGATCCCGCGGATGACGTCGCTTCGCTACGTCCAGACCCTGACCGCCGGGGTCGACAACATCCGGCCGGCGATCCCTCCGGGCGTCACGCTCTGCAGCGGACGCGGCATCCACGACACCTCGACAGCAGAGCTGGTGCTCACGCTGATCCTGTCGTCCCTGCGCGGCATACCCGACTTCGTGCGCGCCCAGGACCGGCACGAGTGGACGTTCGGCTGGCACCCGGCGCTGGCGGACACGAGCGTGCTGCTGGTCGGGTACGGCGCGATCGGGGCCGCCGTCGAGGCCCGGCTGGCGCCGTTCGAGTGCTCGGTGGTCCGGGTCGCGCGGTCGGCCCGCGACGGGGTGCACGCCATCACGGAGCTCCCGGCACTGCTGCCGGCCGCGGACGTCGTGGTTCTGGTGCTGCCGCTCACCGACGAGACCTCGGGGCTGGTCGACGCCGACCTCCTGGCCGCGATGAAGGACGGCGCGCTACTCGTCAACGTCGCCCGCGGGGGCATCGTCGACACGCCCGCGCTTGTCTCCGCTCTGCAGTCCGGCCGGATCCGGGCCGCGATCGACGTGGTCGAGCCGGAACCGCTGCCGCCCGACAGTCCGCTCTGGGACTGCCCGGGGCTGCTCGTCTCCCCGCACGTCGGCGGCGCGAGCAGCGCGATGTGGCCTCGCGCGTACCGCCTGGTCCGCGACCAGCTGCACCGCATCGCGGCCGGCGAGGAGCCTGTGAACATCATGACGGGCGACTACTGAGCAGCGCCTAGGATCGCCCTGTGGCAGGCCGGATTCGCGAGGAGAGCATCGCCGAGGTGCGCGAGAAGGCCCCCATCGACGAGGTCGTGTCCCAGTACGTCACCCTCAAGAACGCCGGCGGCGGCTCGATGAAGGGGCTCTGCCCCTTCCACGACGAGAAGACCCCGTCGTTCAACGTGAACACGGCCCGCGGTTTCTACCACTGTTTCGGGTGCGGCGAGGGCGGCGGAGTCATCGACTTCGTCATGAAGATGGACGGGCTGTCGTTCGTGGAGACGGTCGAGCGGCTGGCCGAGAAGTACGGCGTCGAGCTCAAGCGCGAGGAGGGCGACAGCTTCGAGGAGCGGGCCAAGGGGCCGGCGCGCGGCAAGCTTGTCGAAGCGCACCGGGTCGCGCAGGAGTTCTACGCCGAGCAGCTGCTGACCCCTGACGCGGCCCAGGCCCGGCAGTTCCTCACCGAGCGCGGGTTCGACGCCACGGCGGCCGAGACGTTCGGGCTGGGGTTCGCGCCGCGTGAGGGCGAGGCGCTGTTCAAGCACCTGCGGGCGCGCGGCTTCAGCGTCGACGAGGTGGTCGGCGGCGGTCTCGCGGCCCTGAGCCAGCGCGGCGGTTCGCCGTACGACCGCTTCCGGGCACGGCTGCTGTGGCCGATCCGCGAGGCGAGCGGCGAGACGATCGGGTTCGGGGCCCGCCGGATCTTCGACGACGACCGGATCGAGGCGAAATACCTCAACACCTCGGACACCCCGATCTACAAGAAGAGCAAGGTGCTCTACGGCATCGACCTGGCCCGCCGCGAGATGGGCCGGTCGTCGCAGGCCGTGGTGGTCGAGGGCTACACCGACGTGATGGCCTGCCACCTGGCCGGCGTGAAGACCGCGGTGGCGTCGTGCGGTACGGCGTTCGGGGACGAGCACGCCAAGGTGCTGCGTCGCTACATGGCCGACCACGAGGAGTTCCGCGGCGAGGTGGTCTTCACCTTCGACGGCGACGCGGCCGGGCAGGCGGCGGCGATCAAGGCGTTCTCGGGCGACCAGAACTTCGTGTCGCAGACCTACGTGGCCGTGGAGCCGGACGGGCTCGACCCGTGCGACGTGCGGATCAAGAAGGGGGACGCCGCGGTGCGCGAGCTGGTGGCGCGCCGGGTGCCGCTGTACCGCTTCGTCGTCGGCAACATCGTCTCCAAGTACGACCTGGACCGGGCCGACGGCCGCGTCGACGCCATGCGCGAGACGGCGCGGCTGGTGGCCGCCATCCGCGACCAGTCGAAGGTGACGGCGTTCGCCCAGGAGATCTCCAAGATGATCGGGGCCGACATCGACACCAACGCCGTGCTGGCCGAGGTGCGGCGGGCGAGGAAGGGTCCCCAGCGCGGCTCCGCCCCGGTCGTGGTCGAGGAGCAGCCGCCTGCGCCGCGCAACCCCCTCCCGCACCTGCGCGACCCGCGGTTCACGCTCGAGCGCGAGACCCTCAAGCTGGTGCTCCAGCACCCGATGTCGATCGGGCGGACCACGACCGAGATCGGCGCGGACGACTTCACGCACCCGACCTACCGCGCGGTGTGGGCGCTGGTCGAAGCCTCCGGAGGTACGGCGGCCGGTGCCGACGACCACAACTGGATGGCCGGTCTGCGCGAGCGCGCCAGCGACCCTGCCGTGGCGGCCGCGGTGACCGAGCTCGGGGTCGAGCCCCTGAAGAAGGAGCCCACGGTCGCCTACGTCACCCTGCACATCGTCGGCCTGCTCGAGCTCACTGCGCTGCGCCGGATCTCCGACCTCAAGTCGAAGCTGCAGCGCACCAACCCGGTCGAGCACGCCGACACGTTCAACCGGATGTTCGGTGAGCTGGCCGCGCTCGAGGAGCACCGCCGCAAGCTGCGGGACCGGATCGTCGGGGAGCAGTGAAGCTCCGGCGTACCGCCCCGGCCGTGGAGGTCGCGGCGGGGGAGAAGGTGCTGGCCTGGGCCGCGTCGGAGTCGGGGCCGGTCGCGGGCACCCGGTCGGCGCTGTACCTCCCCGATGGCGTCCGGATCCCCTGGGAGCAGGTCGAGGCCGCGGACTGGGACCTCGACTCCGAGACCCTCAGGGTCACCGAGGTCGGCACGTGGGGCGAGCCGCGGCCGGCGTACTCCCTCGCGCTGACCGAGCCCGGCCGGCTGCTGCAGCTGGTGCGAGAGCGGGTGACGGCAACGGTGGTCATCCAGCGGCACGTTCCTATCCGCGGCAAGCGCGGCGTCCGGGTGATCGCTCGCCGGGCGACGACGGGTGCTCGCGAGCTGATCTGGGTCTTCGAGTACGACGAGGGCATCGACCCCGACGACCCGTTCGTCGAGCACGCCGCCCAGGAGGGCCTGGCCGCGGCTCGCGGCGAGATCGGCGCCTGAGCGACGTCGCCGGAACATTTCTCGATGGATTCTAGCGAGCCTCTTGACCGGTACAGAAAGGTGTATTACTGTATCGGTAAAGAACCACTTCCACGAGGAGGAGTCATGACCTACGAACCCGTTGCTGCACACCTGGCCGTCGAGCTCGCTCGTCGTTCCGCCGGCAGCGCCCGCCCGGACGCCCCGGTGGTGCCCGAGCGCGACCCACGCCCGGCCCCGCTGGCCGCGACCCGCGTCAAGATGGCCGGCAGCCTGCGCACCGTCGCCCGGTGGGTCGAGCCCAGTCGGCGTACTGCGAAGGTCTGCCAGCCGAGTTGAACGCCGTTGCGGCTGGGGCGACCCGGAATACTGGGTCTCCCATGGCCAAGGTGACGCTCCAGTCGATCGCGGACCGCGTCGGCGTCAGCCGGATGACGGTGTCCAACGCGTTCTCCCGCCCCGACCAGCTCTCGTCGGAGCTGCGCGAGCGGATCCTGGCTGCGGCGGACAAGCTCGGGTACGTCGGGCCCGACCCGGCGGCCCGGGCCCTGGCTCGGGGCCGGACCGGCTCCATCGGGCTGCTGCTCACCGACAGCCTTTCGGAGGCGTTCGAGGACCTGGTGGCGACCGAGTTCCTGAGCTCGGTCGCCGATGCGCTCACCCACGAGGGTCTGGCGGTGACGCTGCTGACCTCGGGTGGCGCGACCGGAGCCCCGGCCGACCACGTGCCCGCCCGCGATGTCGCGATGGACGGCGCGATCGTCTACATCTGCGACCCGGCGTCACCCGACATCTCGTGGCTCGAACGCCGCGGGCTCCCGATGGTCTGGGTGGACCGTGACCCGAGTCCGGCCGCACCCAGCGTGAACGTCGACGACCGGGGCGGCGCCAGGGCGGCCGCCCAGCACCTGCTGGACCTCGGGCACACCCGGATCGGCATCATCACCCTGCGCAGCGCCTACGACGTCCAGGGGGTCCCCACCGACAACCGGCCCGCGCGCGAGCGGATGCTCGGCTGGCGCGACGCGCTCGAGGCCGCGGGCATCGAGCCTGAGGTGCACGCGGCGCGCTACGGTCCCCGTCTCTCCGTGGAGTCGATCGCACGCGAGCTGCTGGACCGGCCCGACCGGCCCACCGCCGTCCTGTGCTTCTCCGACGCCTTCGCGGCCACGACCGTGCAGGTGGCCGAGTCGCTCGGCCTCCGGGTCCCCGAGGACCTGTCGATCGTCGGCTATGACGACTCCCCGCTGGCCACGGCGTCCCGTCCGCAGCTGACCACCGTCCACCAGGAGGTGGCGAGCAAGGGACACGAAGCGGTCCGCGCCCTGATGGCGGTCATGGGCCCCGACGGACCTGACTCGGTCGAGCGGATCCTGCTCCCGACCTCGCTGGTGGTGCGCGAGAGCACCGCGCCGCCGCCCGCCTGACCCGCGGATTACGGCGCCCGGTCCGGCCCTTGCTAGGTTTGCCGCTGCAACCCCGATCCCCTGTAGCTCAACTGGCAGAGCATTCGACTGTTAATCGAAGGGTTGCTGGTTCGAGTCCAGCCGGGGGAGCGAAGAGAGGCCCTGAGGGCCTGACCTCACTTGTTCGGCAGGCGCACGTGGAAAGTGGAGCCAGCCTCCGGTGAGGACGTCGCGGTCAGGCTCCCGCCGTGGGCCGCGACGATGCTGTGAGCGATCGCGAGGCCGAGCCCGCTGCTGCCGTGCGCACGCGAGCGAGACGTGTCGCTGCGGGCGAAGCGGTCGAAGAGCCGCGGTTGGAGCTCGGTGGGGATTCCGGGGCCATCGTCGCTGACGATCACGTCCGTGGTCATTGCCCCAACGGCTACGCGGGTGACGACGGTGGTGCCGGGCGGGGTGTGGGTGCTGGCATTGGTCAGCAGGTTCGCGAGGACCTGGTGCAGCCGGTCCTCGTCACCGATCACCGTCACGACCTGTTCGGGCAGGTCGAGCTGCCAGCGATGGTCGGGGGCGGCGGTGCGGGCGTCGGCGACGCTGTCCAGCACCACCCGGGTGAGGTCCACCGGCTCGGAGGCGAGTGGTCGGCCGGCGTCGAGCCGGGCGAGGAGGAGCAGGTCTGCGACGAGCGTGGTCATCCGGTCCGCCGAGGAGGTGATCCGGGCCAGCGCGGACGACACCGGCTCGGGCAGAGGGTCTTTCCCGCTTGCCGCGAACTCGGCGTGCGCGCGGATGTTGGCGAGAGGGGTGCGCAGCTCGTGGCTGGCGTCCGCCACGAACTGGCGCAGCTGCGCCTCGGTCGCGTCGCGGGCGGTGAGCGCTTGTTGGACGCGGTCGAGCATGCGGTGGAAGGCGATGTTGAGCTGGTCGACCTCGCTGCCTGCCTCGCTGAGCGGAACCGCGGTCGGGAGAGAGGTCTCTGGATCGGTGAGCTCCTGCTCGGAGATGTCGACGGCGGTGTTGGTCAACTGCCGAAGTGGGCGCAGGTTGCGGCGTACGACGAGCGCGGCCGCGCCACCCCCCACGAGGAAGACAATCAGGAACAGGATGGCCTCCACGACGAACAGACGAGCCAGGGTCTGGTTCATCGGCGACAAGGGGAGGCCGGTGAGCTGGATGTCGCCGTCGCGTCCCGTCAGGGCCGTGACGCGGTAGTCGCCGACGCCTTCGAGGTCGAGGGTGGTGGGCGAAGCTCCGGGCACCACCGCGCCCAGCAATACGGCGTCGTGCCCGCTCAGGGTCAGGCGCCGATTGGTGCCTGCTTCGGTGACCACAGCGGCGTCGGTGACGGCGCCGTCCACCAGCCGTACGCCGAGGGTCCCGACGGCCTGTCCCGGGATGGACTCGTCCCCGTCCCCGTCGACGGTCACGGGCGGGGAGCCTCCATGTTCGAGGCTGGTCGAGTAGCGACCGCCGGCGGCGTGGAGCTCCTGGTCGATCTGGTGCAGCAGCGACTGGCGCACGAACAGCTCGGTCGAGACCCCGAGGACCGCGCACGCGACGAGGAGGACGGCCAGCATGCCGACCGTCAGCCGGCTGAGCAGGGTCCGTGCGCGCCACCGGCGGCCAGGTCGACGCAGTGCTGCCGTGGAGTCCACCCGAGGTGCCCGCCGCCTCAACTGGGGGTCCGCAGGACGTACCCGGCGCCGCGGACAGTGTGGATCAGGGGCACCTCTCTGCCGGCGTCGATCTTCTTGCGCAGGTAGCTGATGTAGAGCTCCACGATGTGCGCCTCGCCGCCGAAGTCGTAGTCCCACACCCGATCCAGGATCTGCGCCTTGGACAGCACCCTGCGGGGGTTGCGCAGCAGGAACCGGAGCAGCTCGAACTCGGTCGCCGTCAGGTCGATCCGCTGACCGTCACGGGTGACCTCGTGGCCGTCCTCGTCCATGGTGAGGTCGGCGAAGGACAATGTGGATCCCGTGTCCTCCACGATGGTGGTGCGTCGCAGCAGACCCCGCACCCGGGCCAGGACCTCTTCGAGGCTGAACGGCTTGGTCACGTAGTCGTCCCCACCGGCGGTGATCCCGGCGACTCGGTCCTCCACGCTGTCGCGAGCGGTGAGGAAAAGCACCAGGACCGCCGGGTCGATGGCCCGGATCCGGCTCAGCACCTCGAGACCGTCGAGGTCGGGGAGCATCATGTCGAGGACGACGGCGTCCGGCTTGAACTCACCCGCCTCCCGGATGGCCGACGCGCCGTCGTACACCGCCCGCGCGACCCAGCCCTCCCGCTGCAGGACACTGGCGAGCACCTCGGCCAGGCTCGCCTCGTCGTCGACGACCAGGACTCGCGGGGCCTGGCCGTCCTTGCGAACCAAGCGGGGCGACCGAGGAGCGGGTGGTGTCGCGTCCGTGCTCATGCTGCCCAGCATGGGGGTGCTGTCGAGCCGAGGGCTATGCAACTGCTCAGAGGAACTTCTGAAACGTCTCTGGGTCAGGAGCCCTGCGACGAGCTGCTCGGCGGAGCCGTGGCGGCTGCAACCGGGGTCGGTGTCTGTGTCGGGATCCGGGTGGGGTTCGCCGTCGGGGTTGCCGCCGCGGCGAGCCGATGCGCACGGCGTTTGCTGCGACGCTCGGCACGCCGGACGACCGCGGGGTGGCCCGTGCGGGCCGACGAGTCGCGCGTGGTCGGCACGAGTGGTGCCGGGGAGGAGCCCGGGGAGGATGCCTGCCCTGCCGCGAGGCCGGCAGAGACGGCGACCGCCCCAAGACTGCCCAGCACAGTGATCGCCTGGGTGGCCCGCCGCAGCCGTTGCCTCCCGAGGAGGCGGACATGGGCTGAGTCGTGGGAGGAACGCACCGGGCAACCATAGGCACGGCGAACCCGGGCACGGGCCCTCGATCTCGGTCCGCAGCCTCAGAATCTGCTCTCAGTACTGGTCGATCGCCGCAGCACTCTGAGCGGGCTCAGAGGAACCTCGAAGGTCCCGCACATCGGGGCGGGGCACGCTGGTGTCACTGGACCGCCGAGGTCCTTCGACAAGGAGCTGACGATGAAGATCACCGACCGGCGTATCGCCCGTGACCGGGTCAGGCGCGTCACGGCCGGGCTGGCCGTCGGTGGTGCCCTGGGGGTCGCCGGGGTCGCCGGCGGGCTGGCTGTCCACGCTGCCCAGGCGGCCGCTACCACGGACTCGACTCATTCCTCGTCACAGTCCTCGTCACAGTCCTCGTCTTCCAGCTCGAGCTCGAAGTCGGGCACCACCCAGTCCACCCAGGGCGGGGTGTCCAACAGCACCAGTCAGGCCAACGCGCAGTCGAGTGGCTCGTGACGACCCTTGCGGTCGCCGAGGGCACCGCCGCGGTCGACTGGAGCGTCTGGACGACGGACGCACGGCTCGTCGTCACTGATCCGGCGGCCCTCGACCCGGCGCTGACCCTGGTCCAGCACCGGCTCGACGAGATCGACGGGGCGGCCAGCCGCTTCCGCCGAGACTCCGAGGTCTCGCTTATCGCGGCGTCGGACCGGGAGGTCCACCGCATCAGCCCGCTGCTGCACGACCTGGTGCGCGTAGCGCTCGAGGCCGCTGAGCAGACCGGGGGCGTGGTGGACCCGACCCTGGGACAGGTGCTCACCCATCTCGGCTACGGCCCCGCGGGGGTCGGCTCCGGCTCCGACAGACCGGAGCCGTCGGTGCGCTGGCGCGCCCAGCGGCGCGCGACGTGGCGGGACGTGGCCCTCGACGGCGACACGGTCTCGCTGCCGCCGGGCACGTTGCTCGACCTTGGCGCGACCGCCAAGGCCGTCGCGGCCGACCGTTGTGCGGAAGAGGTCGCCCAGCGCTTCGGCTGCGGAGCCCTGGTCAGCCTCGGCGGTGACCTCAGCTGCGCTGGCACCGAGCCCCCCGAGGGTTGGAACGTCCTGGTCCAGGACGGGGACGACGAGCCGGCCAGCCTGATCAGGCTCAGCGGCGCCTCAGCCGTGGCGACCTCCTCGACCCTTAGACGCCGCTGGCAGCACGAGGGGCGCCAGATGCATCACCTCCTGGACCCGATGACGCTGCTGCCTGCGCGCCCGGTGTGGCGGACCGTCACGGTCGCGGCCGAGAGCTGCCTGAGGGCCAACACCCTGTCCACCCAGGCCGTCGTGGTCGGCTCGACCGCGCCCTCGGTCCTGGCAGAGGCGGGGGTTGCGGCCCGCCTGGTCGCCGCCGACGGCAGCGTGACGCGGTTCGGCGGGTGGCCCGGATGAGTGCGGCCCTCTGGTACGCCGGCCGCGGGTTCGGGGTGAGCGCCCTGGTCCTGCTGAGCCTGGTGATGATCTTGGGCATCCTGACCCGGTCGGGCAGACCTCTGCCCGGCCTGCCCAGGTTCGCCGTGGTGGCGCTGCACAGGACCACGAGCCTGACCGGCGTACTCTTCGTGGCGCTGCACGTGCTCACCCTGAGCCTCGACCCCTACGCGCAGCTGCGGCTGGTCGACACCATCGTGCCGTTCCTCGGCACGTTCCGGCCGGTCTGGCAGGGACTCGGGACGGTCGCTCTCGACCTGATCGTCCTGCTGATCGGCTCGAGCCTGCTGCGCCACCGGCTCGGGCTGCGGACGTGGCGGGCCCTGCACTGGACGGCCTACCTGTTCTGGCCGGTGGCGATCCTGCACGCCTTCGGCAACGGCACCGACGGGCACGCCGCGTGGATGCTGGGCGTTCTCGGCACCTGTGTCGCCGGGGTCGGCGGCGCCGTCGCCTGGCGGCTGGTCGGCAGCAGCTTCGCGCCCGAGGCAGCGCCGGAGCCGGTGTCGGCTCCGCACGGACTGGCGGGGCTGCGATGACCACCGTGCAGACGCCAGTCCTCGGGCTCCTCGCCGCCCGTGCCGGCACCCACAGTGAGCACCTGGCGCTGGTGGGCGAGCTGCCCGACCTCGACGGCCCGGAGCTGATCGCGATTGTGCAGGAAGCCGGGCTCACCGGACGCGGCGGAGCAGGGTTCCCCGCCGGGCGAAAGCTCGCCGCCGTGGCGGCCGGGCGTTCGGCCGTGGTGGTGGCCAACGGCGCGGAGGGGGAGCCGGCCAGCAGCAAGGACCTGCTCCTGATGAGCAGCGCACCCCATCTGGTCCTCGACGGCCTGGTCCTGGCGGCTCGGGCGACCCACGCGTCGTCGGCGTACTTCTACGCACCGGAGCGGGTCCTGGAGACGGTGGTCGCGCCGGCGGTCAGAGCTCGCCGGGATCCGGTCTCGATCACCCTCGTCCCGTCCGTGGACGCCTTCGTCTCGGGACAGGAGACGGCAGTGGTGGCCGCGGTCCAGGGCCTGCGGCCGTTGCCGATGCACGTCCCGCCGGTCTACCAGCGAGGGGTGGGCGGTCGCCCGACGCTGGTGCAGAACGTCGAGACCCTCGCCCACCTGGCTCTGGTCGCGAGGTACGGCGCGGCCTGGTTCCGCGCCCGAGGCAGCCAGGACGACCCCGGTTCGCGGCTGCTCACCGTCTCCGGTTCCGTGCGCCGGCCCGCGGTGCACGAGGTGGCCGGCGGGACCTCCCTGGGCGAGGCGATCAGCCGGGCCGGAGGCCCGATCGGGAACCTCCAGGCGGTCCTGGTCGGCGGCTACCACGGCGGCTGGGTGCCGTGGAACGCCGAGACCGTGCACCTGCCGCTGGTCCGCTCGGCGCTCGCGCGGTATGACGCAGCGCCCGGTGCCGGCGTGCTTGTCGCCCTCGACACGCAGCACTGCGGCCTGGTCGCAGCCGCCGGCATCGCCCGATACCTGGGCGGCCAGAACGCTGGTCAGTGCGGGCCCTGCCGCAACGGGCTCCCGACGATCGCCGATCACCTCGCCGACCTGGCCGCGGGTCGCAACCCCACGGTGGCTCACGCCGAGATCGTCCGCATCAGTGGCTCCGTCGAAGGCCGCGGCGCCTGCCACCACCCCAACGGCACCATCCGGATGGTCCGCAGCGCGCTGCGTACGTTCCGGACCGAGGTCGAGCACCACCTGGGGGCGCGCTGCTCCGGCGCCGCGAACTCCGTGAGGAGCGAGCGATGAGCATCCATCTCGACGTCGACTGGACCCGCTGCGAGGGCCGTGGCCTCTGCATCGAGCTCCTCCCCGAGCTCCTTGTCGAGGACGACTGGGGCTACCCGGAGGCACGAGACCACGACCCGTCGCTGCCCGTGCCGCGAGCTCTGCTCCGCTACGCCGAGGAAGCGGTCCGGGACTGCCCGCGGCTCGCGCTGCGCCTGAAGGAGCGGTGACTGCGGGTTCAGGACCCATCAAGAGCAGTTGCAGAGCAGGCGCAGAGGTTGGCTGGGCAGGCTGCCGCCATGACCGCCCTCGATGATCCGCGCCCCGGTGTCCTTGCCAGCAGCCTGGCAGTCGCCTCGGGTCGACAGCACCGTGACGACCCGGTCCTGCCGAGCACCGGTGGTCCCGCCGGCAACGCCATCCTCACCGCTTGGACCGGTCTCGTGCTGCTCGTGCTTTCCGTCGCCGAGCTCCTCACCCTGAACGACGTCCGCGGCCTGATCAGCTGGCACCTCGCGATCGGGGCTCTCCTGATTCCTCCGGCCTTGCTGAAGACCGGCACGACGACGTGGCGGATGGTCCGCTACTACCGCGGCAACGTCCCCTACCAGCAGGCTGGACCACCGCCGCTGCTGCTCCGGCTGCTCGGCCCGGTCGTGGTCCTGTCCACCTTCGCCCTGCTCGCCACGGGTGTGGTGCTGGTGCTGCTCGGCGAGGAGTCGAGCCGGAACGTCCTGGCGACCCTCCCGCTCGTGCGCGTCGACTGGCTCTCCCTGCACCAGGCGAGTTTCGCTGTCTGGGCGCCGGCGACGGGCCTGCACCTGATCGGCCGCCTCGTCCCCGCCCTCCAGGTCGCGGCCAGGAGACTGAGCGTGCCCGGCCGCCTCCGACGCCGCCTGGCCGCGGCCACCGTCGTCGCCGTCGCGGTCCCCCTCGCCGTACTCATCGCCCATGCGGTGGGTGACTGGGGAGGCGAAGGACATCGGTTCCATCCCGGCAGCCGCTCCGGTCCGCCGCCCGGCCCCTGATCGGACCACGCCAGGCCCGACCCCTGAACGGGTCAGCTGACTGAGTCGCGGGCCGGGGTGTCGTGCTGGACGAGCTCGGTGCGGTCCACCCGGGTCACCGTCAGGTAGATCACCGTGACGAGGATGGTGCCCAGGAAGATCACGCTGGTGATGAGGGTGCCGAGCCCGAGGCCACCTTCGCTGTGGTCAGCGGAGAGGTAGTCACCGATGTTGGCGCCCAGCGGACGGGTCAGGATGTAGGCCAGCCAGAACGACAGCACCGGACCCATGCCCAGTCGCCACGCCACCAGGACCGCGAGGATGAGGCCGGCGGGCAGCAGGATCGAGGCGCCCGGCGACCAGCCGGTCAGCTCGAGGGTCCAGTCGCCGACGGCAGTGCCCAGGGCGAAGGTCACCAGGACGACGAGCCAGTACCAGCTCTCTCGCTGGGTGGTGTTGATCGAGTGGATGGAGAGCGTGCGCTCCCGCGCGTACCACGCGCCGAAGACACCGGCGAGCAGCACGGCGAACACCGTGGAGCTGACCCACAGGGGGACTCCGCGGGCGTCGGTCAGGTTGTCGGTGAGCAGCGTGCCGACCACGCTGATCAGCACGACGGCCAACCAGTAGGGCCCGGGCACGTAGCGATTCAAGCGGAACTGCACGACCAGGACCGCGACCAGGGCCACGGTGAAGACGATCGTGGTGTTGGTCAGCCCGAACCCGAGGGTCTCGTTGATGTAGTCGGCGAAGCTCTCGCCCACGGTGGTGCACAGGATCTTGATGATCCAGAAGAACACCGTGACTTCTGGCACTTTGTTGAGCATGTGACGGCGCGTCTGGCTCAGGTGTGTGGTCGTCATTCCACGAATCCTGTGTGGAGGGTCCTGTTCTCAACCTGACTGGTCGTGGACAAAGGCGGCCAGGGCTGGAGCTGGAACCCCGCTCGTGCCCGGTGTGGGCTCACTTGCTGGGCTGCTCGGGAGCGGTCTCCACCGTCTGGATCGGTAGCCCCCGGGGCGCGAGCCGGTGAGCGAGGTCCTGGTGGAGCCATGTCGAGAGACGGTGTGGCGGGACCGCGAGCAGGATCTCGTCGATCGGCTCGTCGGCCAGGGCGGCCTCGATCGCGTCCATCGGGTCATGGCGCACCGACACCGACCCGATCACCTGGACGTGGGTGGCGTCCTCGATCTTGGGCAGTGCTGCGCGCAGTGCCACTTCTGCTTCGGCGGCCTTGTCGTGGCGTAGGGGGTGCAGCAGGTGCATCTCGGCATGCGCGGGGTTGAGGACGATGAGGCGGAACTGCACGTCGCCCTCTTCAGCTCGACGGCACAGGGCATCCATCAGGGCAGGGGATGGCTCCGCGTGGTCGGTGACGACCAGGATGCGACGTGTCCGGGACTCGGTCATGGCGGTTCCTTTGGTGGATGTTCGGCGGTAGTGCCGCGTGACTGCCGGCGCGTGACTGAAGACGCCTGGCACGACGTCGCTCGCGTCGACGCCACGTCTCATCCTTGGTCCGGGCACCTGAGTCGTTCCTGACAGAGATCTGAACGTGGCGATCACCCGCCGAGGCGGGCGACCTCGCGATGTACGTCGACCCCTTCGGAGCGATCGCGCTCGAGGCGCGCGAGGAACTGCGCAGCGCCGATAAGGTCTGCTGCGGCCGGTGCGCGTCGATGACGAGTGCCGGTCGTGGACGGCTGCTGGGCGCGCGGTTGCGGACGAAGTCCGGACCAGAGGCTCAAACGGCGTCCTCACTGCTCCCAGATCTCGAGACCTACAAGTCTCTGACCTGCGGAAACAGTGAATGAGGGGCGGTAGCTCAGTCGGTCAGAGCAGAGGACTCATAATCCTTGGGTCGTGGGTTCGAGCCCCACCCGCCCCACCAGCAGCCCCACCAGCAGCCCGTCGGCCGGCGCAGCACGCGCTCCAACTGGGCCGAGTCGCCGACGACCAGCAGTGCCCGAGGGGGACATGACGACGGTCTCACGCAGCGGAAGGATCGAGGCGGCTGATTGGTGATGCCCACACGAGAGGCCCGCCCACCTGTCGGGGGACGGGCCCCTCGTTGCCCCTAGCTGCTCACCTGCCGTCGCGAACGCCTGGCCACGACGACCATGGCGACGACCAGTAGCACGAACCAGATGCCCAGCTCGACCGTGCCGACGCCGCCCAGGAGGGCGACTGCGTAGAGCACGATCACCATGAGGCCGAACGTCAGAAGCAGGTTCAGCGCCAGCTTCATGCTTCCTCCATCAACTTCAGCCGTTGGTGGTCCAGGTCCACATGCCCGACGCGTAGACCCGAGAGTCGTTCGACGGGT
>JAWWPK010000326.1:0-6079 GCA_033854925.1 Nocardioidaceae bacterium
AGGCCGAGGCCGAGGGCCGCCGCGGCGACGGTGGCGAGGATGCGCTTCACGTGTGATCTCCCTGCAGTTCCGGGTCCGGCCTCAGCGTGACGAGGCCCTGAGTGGTGTCAACGGGCGCCCCGGAGCGCTCCAGGGGTGGAAACTACCGGGTCCAGAATCTCACTCATCACCCCAGCCCAGGGGGAACACCTCGAAAGCCGCAGCGAACCCGACCCCCATCCGTTGGCCGGTCTGGCGGGCGTTGCCCTCGAGGAACTCCCGGGCGTCGAAGTTCTCCCAGCCGAGCCCGTCGATGTACGCGCCGTGTGCCTCGAGCGAGGCGACCCCCGCCTCGAAGGTGTCAGTGGTGTCGACGCCGTGTCCGGCGCCGGGCGAGCCGAACGCCCAGACCTCGCGGACGCCGCCCCACGGCTCGAGTCCCCCGCCCTCGACCTGGTCGCGGAAGATCCAGCGGTTCCCGGCGTCGCGCACGGCGTCGACCACCGCCCGGCCGGTGGCGATGTGGTCGGCCTGGTTGAGGTTCGCCCCGCCCCAGGTGTCACGGAAGTTGCCGGTGATCACGATCTCCGGACGGTGCCGGCGCACCGATCCCGTGATCACCTCACGCAGCGCGACGCCGTACTCGAGGACACCGTCGGGCTGCCCGAGGAACTCGACGTCATCGACACCGACCAGGCGCGCCGACTGCCGCTGCTCCTCCTCGCGCACCTGACGACACTCGTCCGGGTCCATGCCGTCGATGCCGGCCTCGCCGCTGGTCACCATGCAGTAGACGACGCTCTTGCCCTGTCCGGTCCAGCGGGCGACCGCCGCGGCCGCCCCGAACTCGAGGTCGTCGGGGTGCGCGACCACGCACAGCGCACGCTCCCAGGTCTCGTCCAGCGGGGTCAGGGGTTCGGGTCGGTCTGCCATGCCGCCAGACTGTCACGCTCGGCGGCAGACGAAGTGCACGTAGTCCGCGTCGGTGCGCGCGGTGCTGGGGGCGAGCTCGCTGCCGTCGTCGGCGTACGCCGCGACCACCTCGAGCCCGGCGGCCTCGGCCTCGTCGACGGTCTCCTCCATCGTCGCGAAGTGCACGACGAACCTGAACTCGTGTGCCCGCAGCGGCCGCCGCCCCCAGCCGCGCCCGTCCTCGACCTCCTGCCGGGTGCGGCGGAAGTTCTGCACCGAGCGGACCACGGTGCCGGGGTGCCGCGCGGCGCGGGCGAGGTGGTAGCGGAACCGGGGGCTCAGCAGGCCGCCGGCGACCCGCAACGGCCGCTCGTCGAAGCTGACGCCGTCGAGGTTGAGGCTGGAGAACAGCACCCGGCCCCCGGGCCTGGTCACCCGGGCCATGGCGGCCAGCGCTGCGCCGCGGTCGCCGTGGTCCAGCGCGTCCAGCCCGTTGAAGCTGAACACCACCAGGTCGTACGACGCGTCGGGCAGGTCGCCGAGGTCGACGGCGTTCCCCTCCCGCAGGTCCTGGTCCGGGAAACGTTCGCGAGCCAGCTCGAGCATCTCCCGCGAGATGTCGATGCCGACGTAGGAGCGGGCTCTGTCGACGAGCAGCCCGGTGGTGCGGCCGCCGCCGATCCCGATGTCGAGGACGTCGCCGTGCGCCCACTCGTCCACGGCTCCGAGCGACGACTCCTCGCCGGCGTCGCTGAACCCGCGAGTGGCGAACCTGGACACCACGTCCGAGGCGCCCCACGAGAACCCACGCAACTCCTGCACATCCCCCATGGTGGAACGGTTACCCAAGCCGGTACGCGCCCAAGAGTCGGTCGCTGTCCCCGAACCAGTCAAGGGCGGCGGCTTTCGGCAGGTTGCGGGCAGGGCCCGGCGGAGCCGGGGACTCAGACCATGACGCCCGTGGACTGCCAGTGCAGTCCCGGGAACACCTTCGCCACCGAGGCGTTGAACCGCCTCGAGATGATGTCGGCGAGCACCTGACGGTAGTCGGTGGTGACTGTCAGGTCGGCCTCGTAGCTGTTCGCCAGCCCCGGCCAGCTGCCGCGGTAGCCGCCGCGTACGCCTGCGCCGGCCACGAACATCACGTTGCCGTAGCCGTGGTCGGTGCCGTTGCTGTCGTTCTCGACCACCCGGCGGCCGAACTCGCTCATCGTCACCAGGGTCACCTTGCTCCGCTGGGTGCCGAGGTCGCCGAAGAACGCGGCGATGCCCCCGGCGAGCTCCTCGGCGTTGCTCGACATCCAGCCGCCGTCGGCACTGCCCATGTCGGTGTGCATGTCCCAGTCGCCCTGGTCGACCGTGATCACCTCGACCCCGACGTCGCCCCGGATGATCTGCGCGGCGGTGGCCAGGGACTGGCCGAGCGAGGTGCCCGGGTAGGTGCTGTGGTTGTCCGCGGCGTTCTGGGCCGGCCCGAACGCGCTGATGGCTTCGAACGTGGTCCGCATGCTGCGGCCGAGCGTGGACTTCTCGCGGTGCCACATCACGCGAAGGGACTTCTGGCGGCGGCCGTCCTCGTCGCTGCCGGGGAGCTCGACATCGTCGACCCGGCCGGCAGACATCGTGGCGGCAGGGCCGACCAGTGAGGTGGGGATGGTGCTGGTGCCGGCGCTGAAGCCCTGCAGAGGGGACGTGCCGGGGGTGCCGTTGACCAGTCGGTTGAGCCAGCCGACCCGCTCGCTCGAGCCCAGGTCGGCGTCCTCCATCTCCTCCATCGCCGCGAAGTGGGAGCGGTTGGCCACCGGCAGCCCGGTCGCGTGCACGGCCGCGACCTCGCCGGCCGTCCACATCGGGACCAGGGCGGTCATCGCGGGGTGCAGCCCGAACATGCCGTCCTTGGCGAGCAGCCGGTCCGAGGGGACCGCGATCCGCGGCCGGGCGGCGTAGTAGACCGGGTCTGCGTGGGGTACGACGAGCGAGAGCCCGTCCGCCGCACCGCGGAGCGAGAGCACCACGAGGACCGAGGACGCGCTCTCCGCGCTGGCCGGCGAGGCGGTGACGACCGCGCCGCCGACCATGGTGCTGGCTCCGGCCAGGGCGAGGGTGCCGCCGAGCAGCCCACGACGGGAGACCGCGGCGCGCATGGCGGCGTACTCCTCGCAGCAGGCGCCGTCGGTGCGGGTGGGCTGTGTGGTCATCGGGGTCACCGGCTCAGGTGGTCGGGAGAGTCGAGCAGAGTCGTGAGCAGCTGTGGGAACTGCCACTTGACCAGCTCATGGTCCTTGTCGATCGGGTCGTAGGGCTTCACGTCGACCGCGGTGCAACACGCCTTGAGCAGCTTCTTGCTGGACTCCTTGTGCAGCAGCTGCTGGCACAGGTGGTCGACCAGCTCGTCGAACCGCGGGTGCTTGCCCGGCAGCCACTGCTCCGGCTTGCGGTAGCCGGTCGCCTCGTCGGCCCACCCGGCCGAGGCGCCCATGTGGAACCGCATCGAGGCCATCAGCCTGGCCGGCGAGGACCACGACTCGTTGTCGATGGGCTGGCCGTTCGGAGGCCCCCAGGAGAACGGCGCGATGCCGATCGAGTCGCTCTGCCAGACCAGCGCCTGGAGCGCCGACCCGTCGGCCTCCTCGCCCACGGGCGGCTTGATCTTCACGCCGAGGACGCGGTACGTCGCGACCAGGTCCTCACCCGGGTCGCGCACCTTGCTGCCGGCAGCGTGCTGGAAGGCCGACGAGGCGACCAGGGCCCGGAGCACGGGCACGATCGCGGTGTCGTTCTCGAGGTAGACCTCGGCCAGGTGCCGGACCAGTGCCTTCGACGGCTTGTCGTCGATGAACTTGACGCAGAGCTTGTAGGCGAGGTGCTCGGCGGTGTCCTTGTGGTGGGCCAGGTAGCGCAGGTAGGCCGAGGTCGTGGCTTTGCCGATGATCTTGCCGTTCTTGTCCTTGAACCCCTTGACCTTGACCTTGCCGCGGTAGTGGTCCTCGGCGTTGTACTTCGCGCGCCAGGTCTCCCAGTAGTCCACGGAGTAACCGGTCAGGATCCGGGCAGAGTCCCGGACGTCCTTCTCCGAGTAGTGACCGGCACCGACGGTGTGCAGCTCGAGCAGCTCACGGCCGAGGTTCTCGTTGGGGTGCTCCTTGGTGGACTCACCGGCGCCGAGGTAGATCAGCATCGCCGGGTGGGTCGTGGTGGCGCGCAGCAGCTGGTCGAAGCGGCCCAGCGCGTGCTTCCGGATGGTGTTGCCGTAGTCGACCCGGTGCACGAACTGCGGGTCCCCCACCGCCGCCACGTGCAGGTGGTTCTCGAAGAACTCCGTCATGACCTCGAGGAGCTGCCGTTTCGAGGTCATCCGGCGCATCAGCACCCAGCGGGCGTAGTCGTCCATGACCTCCCAGCCGCCCTCGATGCCGTCGCTCTGGCGCTGCCAGAGGTCGGCGGGGCTGCGATGCAGGCTCGGCCACCAGTGCGCGATCTTGTCGGTCGGCTTGTCCTTGATCCCCTTCGGACTGAGCTGCCGCTCGAACCACCGCTGGGCGCCGCCCGCGCGGCGTACGTCCTTCGCGAGCTTGGGCGTGATGCCGTAGGAGAACCGGCTCACCAGGTGCCGGTCCGCGTCCGCGAGCAGCTGGTCCCGGCCCTGGTGCCTGCGCGGCGCGAAGCCGTCGAGGTTGTCGAGGTCGTCGGTGTCGACGGTCGCGCTGGCGCGACCCGTGCTGCCGACGAACGCGGCGGCCAGGAGCGCGCCGAGCGTGGCCGTACGGCGCGGGAGTGCGCGCGACGGCTCGGAGCGGTCGACGGAGCGCGTGGGGGCAGCGGTCATGGGGATGGCTCCCGAGGGTGTGAAGGCGGGGGGTCCTTGCGGACCCTGGGGGGCGGTCACAGCAGGCTAGTGGCCTTCATTGGGTGGGGTGGGGGTTCGGAAAAATGCTGGGGACGACCGGCAGCAAGCCGGTCGTCCCCGTTGGTGAAGCGTGTGCGGTTGTCCGTGTGGTGCTGTTTGGACGTTCTAGCGGTAGCGCTCAGTTCACGCTGCTGATCCGGTCGGGAGCGGTGACGGTGTAGGGGTCGTGGGCCTGCAGGTAGAGCCGCAGCGAGTCGATGTCGAGGCCGCCGATCAGCTTGCTGGTGCCCAGCTTGAAGCTGCCGAAGTTGTCACCGCCGTCGGACAGGAAGTTGTTCGCCACGACGCGGTACGTCGTGCCGTCGGCGAGCGGAACCATCGGCGTGCCCGGGTTGCCGTCGGCATCGACCATCACGGTGCCGACGAGGGCGTTGGTGTTGGCCTGGCCGGCCAGGGTCTTGTCCCAGGTGTACTGAACCCCCGACACCTCGAGGATCTTGCGCGCGGACTCGTTGGGGCCGTTCCACTGCTCGTTGAGCAGCGCCTTGATCTGCGCGCCGGTGAGGTCCATCGAGACCACGAAGTTGTTGAACGGCTGCACCGTGAACGCCGCGCCGTACGTGACGTCGCCCGCGGCGTTCTCGACCAGGTCGGCCCGGATCCCGCCGGGGTTCATCAGCGCGATGACCGGCGCCTGGCCGTTCTGCACCACCGACGGGTCCGCCTTCTGGGCGTCCGCGATCAGGTTGCCGAGCGGCGAGTCGTTGCCGTTGGCCTCCTGGGTCTTGGAGATGGTGGTCGGGTTGGCGCCGTTGATGTGCCCGATCACGGCGTTCGAGATGGGCAGGACGAGGGTGTTGAACGTCTGGATGAGGTTGTTCACCTTCTTCGACTGCTTCTGCCCCTCGGCGTTCGCGTTGACGATGTTCTCGGCGAACGCGGCCGGCCGGACGATCTGGTGGGTCTTCGGGTCGATGAGGAAGTGCAGCTTGGTGACCATCCGCCCGAAGGACGAGGCGCTGGTGAACAGGCGCGGGTGGCCGTGGGGGTCCTTGACCACGCAGTTGTAGGGCTGGTGGGTGTGGCCACTGACCACCGCGTCGATCTGCGGGGAGAGGTTCTGGGCGATGGCCAGACCGGCACCGCTCACTCCGCTGCAGCTGTTGTACGCCGTCGGGTCGGTCGGGACGACACCCTCGTGGAGCAGCACGATGATCGACTTCACGCCCTTCTTGCGCAGCACCGGCACCAAGGCATTGGCCGTCTCGACCTCGTCCTTGAACTGGACGTCCGCGATCCCGGCCTGGGCGACGATCGCCGGGGTGCCCTCGAGGGTCATGC
>JAWWPK010000327.1:0-4708 GCA_033854925.1 Nocardioidaceae bacterium
CGAGGCGCGTTGCCCGGCCATGATCGCGATACCCATCAGCACGAGCGCGTTGACCCCGTGCAGCGCACCGAAGCCGGAGCCGACCGTGCGGGAGAGCTCCGGGAGCACCAGGACCTGCAGGATCACCAGGCCGAAGATGATCGCGGCCAGCGTGATGCCCTTGGGGACCTTGGCGAAGAAGGACACGATCAGCAGCACCAGTGAGGTCAACGGGATGAGCACCAGGCCGACGAAGAACATGTGGATGGCGAAGCCTGCGTCGGCGCTGCCGATCGACGTGCAGTTGTCAGTGCAGTCGAGGAACTTCTTGTCGATGGTGCCGCCGTCGTCGACGTAGTTGCTCACGCCGAAGAACCCCCAGGCGATCGCTCCTGCCTGGACGACGACGAGCACGGCGATGGCATACGCCAGGAATCGGTAGGCCTTCACGGGTCCCCCTGTAGATGCGGTCTCGGGACGACGTCCCGAAGCGTCACCCGGAGTGTCACCGAGGCAGGAGCAGCCGGGCAATGGCTCTGCCGGGCCAGTTCTGACCAGATCCGCTTGACGGGTCAGCCGAACGGCAGCGGCTCGGCGCCCAACGAGACCGCATGCGCCCGAGCCGCGGTCATCCGTCGACGGTGGTGCTGGCGGCAGAGCACCTCGTAGGCGACCTCGGGAGCCGCCTCCTGGCTGCCCGCCTGCTCGACGTCGCCGACCACGATCACCTCGCCCTCGACGACCATCACGCCGTCCTCGGTGCGGGCGTTGTGGGTGGCCCGCTTGCCGCACCAGCACAGCGCCTCGACCTGCAGGACGTGGGTGCGGTCGGCGAGCTCGACCAGCCGGGCGCTGCCTGGGAACAGCTCGCTGCGGAAGTCGGTGAGGATCCCGAACACGAACACGTCGAGCTGCAGCTCGTCGACCACCTTGGCGAGCTGGTCGACCTGGTCGCGGGTGTAGAACTGCGCCTCGTCGCAGATCAGGTAGTCGACCCGGGCGCCACGGGTGAGCTCGTCCACGACGTAGCGCCAGAAGTGGAAGTCGGAGTCCACCTCGATCGCGTCGTGCTGGAGGCCGAGCCGACTGGAGAGCATCGCCGTGCCCGCGCGGTCGCGGCTCGTGAACATCCGGCCGACCAGGCCACGCTGCACCCGGTTGTGGTTGGTCTGGAGCGCCAGCGTGCTCTTGCCGGAGTCCATCGTCCCGGTGAAGAACTGGAGCTCGGCCACGCGCACACAGTAAGGGTCACGGGTGCAGGCGCGACCCCTTGACCGTCTTGTCCACCCCGTTCTTCGGGCCGTGCACGGCGATCCCGACCAGGTCGAGGTCGTCACGGGCCACCGCGCGTACGACCGCCCGGTTGGCGAGGTCGTTGCCGGTGGCGAACATCTCGCGGGTGTAGACGCTCATCGGGAGCTCGCGGCCCAGCGCCCGGGCGTGCGCGGCCTTGATCGTGGCGGCATCCGCCTCGAGGACCACCACCGGCTGCCCGAGCAGCGGGAGGTACGTCGTCCCGTCGGCGTCCTCGTAGGGCGCACCGATGAGCTGGGGGTGCGCGGCGACGATCCCGCTGACTAGGAACGCGGTGACGTTGAGCCGCTGCCAGGTCTCGAGGTCCTCGCGGACCAGCACCGCGATCTTGGTGTCGAAGCGGATCCCGCCTTCGATGTCCCCAGCGTCCATGGGTCCAGCGTCGCGGCTCCGGCCTGGGGCGGTCTTGTACGTTCCTGACGTGGAGCGGGTGCGGGCGTGGCGGCCGGCGCTGGCCGGCGTCTCGGAGGTCTTGCACGCGCACTTCACCGAGCACAGCTACCCGGCACACGTGCACGAGCAGTGGACGGTGCTGCTGGTCGACAAGGGCGGCGTGGACTACACGCTGGACCGGACCCGGCAGCAGGCGGTGGCCGGCCGGGTGACGGTGCTGCCGCCGTACGTCTGCCACGACGGTCGAGCGGCCAGCCCCGGTGGGTTCGACAAGCGAGTGCTCTACGTCGACGAGCGGTGGCTGCCCGAGCGGCTGACCGGGGCCGCGCTCCGGTCACCCACGCTCACCGACCCGGCCCTGGCCCGGGCGGTCTCTGGTCTGCATGAGGTGCTCGACCTGCCGGGGGACGAGCTCGAGGCCGAGTCCCGGCTGGCGCTGGTCGCGGAGCGGGTCACCGCACATCTCGACCCGATCGCCCTGCCCGCCCCGGGCGGCCGCGACGTGGGGCTGGCGCGGCTGGTGCGGGACCGGCTCGATGACGACGGGCCGAGTCTCGAGCGGCTCGCCCGCGAGCTGGGGACGCACCCGTCGCACCTGGTGCGGGTCTTCCGCCGCGAGTACGGCCTGCCGCCGCACCGCTACCTCGTCGGCCGCCGGCTCGACCGGGCCCGCCCGCTGCTGCTGGCCGGCATGCCGATCGCTGACGTCGCCGTGGCCACCGGCTTTCACGACCAGTCGCACCTGACCCGGCACTTCCGGGCGCTGCTGGGCACGACACCCGGGGCGTTCAGGAGCGCCGCCTGAAGGCTGTGCCGGGACCTGCCCACCGCTGGTCGAGCTTGTCGAGACCTCCGCAGCGTGCGCTGGGACCCGACCCTGCGGTCCTCCCGACAGGGCTCGATGAGCGGTGGTCGAGTCCCGGGCCCGTGCTGCGTGGCCCGGGAATGCAGGATGGAGCGGTGACTTCCCCGCTGATCTCCGTCGACGAGCTCCGCGACCGCCTCGGCGAGGTGACGGTGCTCGACGTCCGCTACCGGATGGGCGGGCCGCCCGGCCCACCTGGGTACGCCGCGGGGCACGTCCCCGGCGCGGCGTACGTCGACATGGACACCGCTTTGGCCGCGCCGCCCGGCGAGGGCGGCCGGCACCCGTTGCCGGACCCCGAGATGTTCGGGGCCGCGATGCGGCGGGCCGGGGTGTCCGCCGGTCGCCCGGTGGTCGTCTACGACGACTGGGCGGGCCACGCCGCCGGCCGGTGCTGGTGGCTGCTGCGCCACCACGGCCATCCGGACGTCCGGGTGCTCGACGGCGGCTGGGCGACGTGGGTGGCCGAGGGCGGCCAGGTGGAGACCGGCATGCCCGAGATCACCGGGGGCGACTTCGAGCCCGGTCCCGGCACGATGCCGCTGGTGGCGGCCGATCGCGTGCTCGACGTACCGGTGCTGGTCGATGCCCGGGCGCCCGAGCGCTACCGCGGCGAGACCGAGCCCGTCGACCCGGTGGCCGGCCACATCCCGGGGGCGGTCAACCTGCCGACCAGCGCCAACCTCGCTGCCGACGGCCGGTTCCGCAGCCCCGACCAGCTCCGCGCGCTCTACGAGGCCGCCGGCGTACCTCTCGACGGCACCGAGGTCGCCGTCTACTGCGGCTCCGGCGTCACCGCCACCCACGACCTGATCGCCCTCGAGCTGCTCGGCGTTCGCGCCGCCCTCTACCCAGGGAGCTGGTCCGGCTGGATCACCGACCCTGAGCGTCCCGTGGCCCGCGGTTGACGGGAGAACGACCCGAGCGACCTACCAGTGGATGCCCTTGAACACCTTGGCCAGCATGATCTGCTCGGTCTCGCGAGTGCCGCTGGAGACCTGCTCGCCCTGGGCTGCGGCCGAGTCGGGGAAGACGTGGTAGGCCATGTTGAGCACCCGGAACGCGAGCTTCGGGGCCAGGGTGTGCGCGATCGCGCCGGCGTTGCCCAGCATCGTGTTGATCTCGTGGGGGCGCTCGACCATGGCCTTGATGACCAGGTCGGCGGCCTGCGCCGGTGAGATGGTCGGGAACTTGTCGTAGATCTTGGTCGGCGCGATCATCGGCGTCCGCACCAGCGGCATGTGGATGCCGGTGAAGGTGATGCCGTCGCCGACCAGCTCGGAGGAGACGACGTTGGACCACGAGTCCAGCGCTGCCTTCGAGGCGACGTACGCCGAGAACCGGGGCGGGTTGGTCTGGACGCCGATCGAGCTGATGTTGACCACGTGGCCGCGCTTCTGCTTGCGCATCGTGGGGATCAGCCCCATCACCAGCCGGATCGCGCCGAAGTAGTTGAGCTGCATGGTGCGCTCGAAGTCGTGGAACCGGTCGTGCGACAGCTTGATCGACCGCCGGATCGACCGGCCGGCGTTGTTGACGACGAAGTCGATCGCCGGCAGCTCGGTGGTGATCTGATCGCAGAGCGTGTCGATCGCCTCGAGGTCGGAGAGGTCGCACGGGAAGACGTGGGCGGTGCCGCCGCGCCGCTCGATCGTGGCCCGGGTCTCCTCGAGCTTGTCCTTGCCCCGGGCGACCAGCACCGGGATGCCGCCGCACTGGGCCACCTTGAGCGCGGTGACCTGGCCGATGCCCGAGGAGGCGCCGGTGATGACGACGTACTTGCCCTTGAGCGCATCGCGGTTGCGAAGGTCGCGGCCGGTGGCCTCGTCGAGGTTCTCCTCCCAGTAGCCCCAGAGGGTCCGCGCGTACCCCTCGAGGTCGGGCACCGCGATGCCGGAGCCGGCCAGTGCCTTCTCGGTGCGCCGCGAGTCGAAGACCGGGACGAACGACGTGTGCGCCAGCACTTCGGCAGGCACGCCGAGCCGACCGATGGTGAGGTCGAGCACCGCCTGGGCCGGCGCGGACTTGATGACTCCGTTGATCAGCGTCGACGGGCGCAGCGCGCGGGGGAGCAGTCCGAGCGCTCCGATGGTCCGCCGGTCGACCGGGGTCGCGAACGTCGGTGCGCCGGCGGCCTTGCAGAACGCGTTGACCATG
>JAWWPK010000328.1:0-4548 GCA_033854925.1 Nocardioidaceae bacterium
CCTCCTCGACCAGCATGGTCCGCCAGCGCTGCCGGGGCTTGGTGGGCAGCTCGTCGAGCAGCTCGGTGAGCGGATGGACGACGATGCGAACCTCGTGGTCGCCCGGTCCGACCTCGACGATCCTCCGCTCGAACATGGAGTGCCCCGAGGCCACCACCGCGTCGTCGACGAGCAGATCCCAGACGGTCGCGATCCCGCCGATCTCGAGGACACCGGGTCCGTCGGCGGTGACCCGGGCGAGAAACTCGTGCGCGACGGCGTCCGCGTCCGCCCCCGGCTCAGGGGTGATTCGCTCGAAGTCCAACACCTGACGCACTGGAGCAGGAAACCACGTCAGCTCCTGTTCCGGCGTCTGCACCACATCCGACACCCCTCAGGTGTCAAAGGTGGTGCACATGCGTGAGTCGGACCCCAGCGGCCGCCCCGGAACCCGACTGCACCGCAAAAGGGCGGCCATGGCGCCAAAATGCTGCACTGTCGTGGAATGCGTCAAGAAGCCAGATCGTCGAGCTCGGTGACCGCGGCGTCGTACGCCTCGGCCATCGGGCCGACCACACCGGCGACGTCGAACGCGCGCTGCCTGGCCAGCCGGAAGAGCAGCATCTTCGATCCGCCGACCACGTCGTCGAGGTGGGCAGCGGCCTTCTCGCCCTCCTCGGCGAACAGCCACCTCAGGTGCCCGGCCAGCAGCTCCATCGAGGCGCCGACCATCCGCGGGTTGTGGAAGGCGTAGGCGTTGTAGTCGGCCGTCGAGCCGTCGATCAGCGCGGGCAGGTCGGCCTCGAGCTGGGTGGCGAAGCGGGTGAACGGGTTCTCGGCCGGGCGGCGGGCCAGATAGGCCGCGAGCAGCTCCCTGGCCACGCCCTTCAGCGCCTCGCCGCTCGGGACCGGGCCGGCGCCGAGCCGGATCAGCTCGACATAGGTCGGGAGGTGGCCGTCGCCGGAGTACGTCGCGAAGAGCTTGTCGTAGTCCTCGCCGGAGAGCTCGTGGTAGCCGGTGTTGTGGAAGTACCTCAGCACCCTGGCGTCCTCGTCGATCGACTCGGCGATGATCGTGGACTTCACGTGGTCGGTGCGGTACGCCGTCGCGGCCACGTCGGGCAGGTAGAACGAGTCGACCTCCGGCATCACCGTCTGGCCGGCCGCGAGCCGGGTCGCGATCAGGCTCGGGAAGCCGCGGTAGGGCTGCACCTCGTGCAGGTCGATGCCGTAGAGCCGGAACAGGTCGTCCGGGCTCGGCTTGAAGAACGTCCACTGGTCGAGCTCGAAGTCTGCCGCGACCGCGCCGCCCATCATCGCGTCGGCCTCGAGGCCGGCCGCGTGCACCAGCTCGACGAGGCAGTCGACGTAGCAGTTGGTCTCGGAGTAGGTCCGCTCGTCGCCGTGGATCGGGTGCGGGACGTACGTCGCCGGGTCGAGGTCGAAGAGGCTGATCAGCCGGCTCACGGGAGGACCTTCGTGGGCAGGTGGCGGTGCAGGAACTCGGTAGCCAAGTCGTAGCCGACCAGCTGGGCCCGGCGGGTCAGCAGCGAGTGGTCGAGCACCTCGTCCGAGGCGAACCGGAACCGGGGGCTGCGCTTCATCCACCAGAGCAGCGGACGCAGCGCGTAGACCTCGGTGAAGTGCTGGGCGTCGTCGGGGCAGGCGATCACCTGGACCGCCGTACCGCGGCGCTGCACCCGCCGGAGCACGAGCAGCGGCGCGTGCCAGACCGCGAGCTCGCGGTAGGTCCGCCACAGCCCGCCGGCCAGGATCCGGCGCTTCACCGCGAGGCGGGCGAACGGCTTGTTGGGGAGCATCGCGGCGCGCCGGCGGTCGGTGTAGACGGGGGTGCCCTTGGCCGCCGGGTAGAGGGTGAGCCGCGGGTTGATCGCGAAGACCGCGTCGACGTGCTCCCACATCGCGACCTCGAACGCCGAGTAGGAACCCGAGCACAGGCCCACGATGCCCACCTGGGCGCCGTCGCCGGCCAGCTCTCGGACGACGTGACGCATGTCGTCGATCCACTCCGGCGCGAAGGCCCGGTCGTCCACGGCGCCCGGCCTGGTCGGGCTGTCGCCCACGCCGCTCTGGTCGATCCGGACCACGCGGTAGCCCGAGGCCGCCCAGCGTCTGCCCCACTCGACCCAGCGCCGTCCGGGCCCGATGTGGTGCTCGGCGGCAACGTTGACCAGGACCACCCACGGCACCGGCCCGGTCCGGCTGCGCTCGGCCAGGTCGGTCGGCTCGTCCACCAGCCCGACGATGCCGTCGGGGCCGAGCCGGGTGATCCGCTCGCACACGGCTGCGGACCCCTCCGGCCCGGAGCCGACCAGCACGGTCTCGTCGCCTTCCGGTGCCTTCACCGGCACGGCGGGGTGGCCGTCGACCCCGGAGGCCAGCCAGGACACCACCTGGTGAAGTGCGGCTTCCGGGACCACGCTGAGCTCTGGCGGTACGTCGAGCAGCTGGCCCTGGCCGGCGGCGGGACCGGACTCGAGCGGCTCCTGGTCGAGGCGGTCCACGATGCCCGGCATGATCGGCCGGTCGACCCGGCTCAGCAGGAGCACCCGGTCGGCGAGTCGCCGGTCGGCCGGGATCTTGCCCAGGTCGAGGGTGCGCAGCTCCTTGGCGGTTGCCGCGTCGTACTGGAAGCCGGGCGTGTGGCGCAGCCCGTCGTCGGGGGTCTCGACGGCGGTCTCGCCGAAGCCGTAGAGGGCCTCGCCCTCGCGGAGGAAGGTGCGGCCGGACAGGCACGGGTCCCAGCAGACCAGGGAGGAGAACGGGCCGGACGACCCGGGCGCGGCCGCCTGCGCCGCAGCCAGGGTCGCCCCGAGCCGCATGCCGACGGCCGCGACCGTGGGGGCGCCGAGGTCGAGGAGGTACTGGCGGGCCGCCTCGATGCTGGCCAGCCAGGTCGGCACCCGGTCGGGGTCGTCCTGCAGCCCGGCCGAGTCACCGGTGCCGTGGTAGTCGAAGCGGAGCGCGACGATGCCGGCCTCGGCCAGCTCGTCGGCCAGCCGGCGGTAGGTGCGGTGTGCGGCGCGCCCCTCCTCCCCCATCGGCGGGCAGAGGATCGCCCCGCCGCGGGCCACGCCGCCGGCCGGGCGGGAGACCCAGCCGTAGAGAGGCCGCGACGTGGGCCCGAACCACACCTGGGTGTGCTCAGGTCCCTCGACGGTCGGCGTATCCCCCATGTGCTTCGGTCAGCGCTACAACGCCAGCGCGGACCGCACCCCCTCGGGCCAGGCGTCGGGGTCCATGCCGTGCGTCGCGAACAGCGCGAGGGCGACGCGGTCGAGCCCGAAGCCGATGCAGGCGCTGTGCGCCGGCGACCCGTCGGCCAGGCGCAGGTCGAAGGAGTGACCGAAGTGGTCCTCGTGGTAGTTCGAGGACCCGATCGCGGTGGTCTTCTCCTCGGTGAGGTCGACGCACATCTCGTACTTCAGCTGCGAGTCGAGCTGGTTGACGGCCAGCATCTTGCCGACCCGGCCGAAGAACGGGTCGTTGGCGGCCTCGGACCGGACCGAGAGACCGAGCTCGGTCAGCGCGGCCAGGCCGCGGTCGAGCCACTCGTCGCGGTGCGCCATCGCCTGCTCCGGCGTCCCGATCCTCACGAACTCGTAGATCCGGAAGATCTGCATCCGGGCCGGGTCGAGGCTCGGCTCATGGCGGAACGACCAGCCGCTGCACTCCTCGTCGAGTCCGTCGGCCGGGATGTCGTGCGGCAGCGTGCCGTAGAGCGGGTGGCACACCGACGACGGCAGCACCACCTCGGCCGGCGTGAGGTGCGCCGTCCAGTCCCCGCCCGCATCGAGCACCTCGAGCAGGGCGCGATGTTCCTTGTCGCCTCCGGTGAAGACGTCGATGGAGCCGACCAGGTCGGGGAAGGATCGGACGTAGTCGGTCCTGAGGAACTCGTCGCGCGGCATGATCGGCGGGAACCACCGCTGCGGCGCGTGGGTGGCCACCCGCTTGCTCATCACGTGTCCCTCGACCCCCCGCAGCACCCGCTCGAAGTGCCTCGAGCGGTGGTAGACGCCGTCGACGGCCGTCAGGTGCATGACACCGCCGTCGACCAGTGCCCGGCGCAGGTCGTCGGGGGTGGCGTACGGCGCCGACAGCTGCGGTTCGGTGGACATCACGTCACAGCTCCCGCTGGACCATCGCGAGCTGCGCGGTGTTGCCGGCGATGCGGTCGTTGTTGACCATGACCGCGGCGCCGTGGGCGTCGCGCAGGATCCGGCCCAGTGAGTACTCGGAGTCCTCCCGGTAGGCCTGGATGCCGCAGATCAGCATCGCCTGGTTGACCACGTCGACGACCTCGGTGGACGCCGAGATCTTGAGCGTGTTGATCGCGACCATGAAGTCGACCGAGCTGGTCGCCTCCGGGTCGCCCATGATCGACAGGTAACGGGTCATGAGCGAGTCGACGGTCGCCGCGAACTCCTGCCGGGTGACCATCAGGGCCGCGAGCCGGATGGCGCCCGGGGGCATGGTGCCGGGGTCCTTTCGGGCCGCCTTCTGGACGAACCGCTGGGCCCGCCACGAGGCCTCCTCGGCCAGGCC
>JAWWPK010000329.1:0-31601 GCA_033854925.1 Nocardioidaceae bacterium
GAGGTGCTCGACGCCGCGCGCCGGACGACCTACGACCCGGCAGTGACCCTCGAGTCAGTGCTGGTGCTCATGGAGTCCGGCGAGGGCCGGGTGCTGGCCAACGCCACCGCAGCCGACCGGGGCCTGACCTGGGGGGAGACCGCGGCGTACGGCGAGTGGTCCGAGCGGTTCGTGTCGCGCACCTTGACGGCAACCATCGGCATCGCCGCCATCGACTCCTCGCAGTTCCTGCCGCGCTGGTCCTGGCCCGAGGGCACCGCGCTCGAGGGAGACGACCGCTGGGCCCTGCCCCTGGACTCGATCGTCGCCGAGGTGCTCGGCATGGTGCGCGACGGCGACGGCCTCGACAAGGCCTACGCCGAGCTCCGTGAGGCCCTCGAGGAGCTCGGGATCGACGTGCACGAGCTCCTCTGGCTCGACCAGGACACCAGCGTCCAGCCGGAGCGGCCGGTCGGCTCGTTCAAGGCCCGGCAGGGTCTGGGCGCCCGCGTCGTGGTGGTGACCGACCGTGCCCTGCACGTCTTCCGCGACGCCAAGGCGTCGCGGGTCGACGACCCGGATCGACCGGCCGCCCCTCGCGACGCCTCGGTGGAGCTGCGCCGGCGGATGCTCACGGTCTGGCAGGGCGACACCACCGACCAGGTGCTGACCCTCGCCGCCGCCGACGTGCGCCGGGCCCGGCTGGGTCCCGCGATCGGCGGCCTGTGGTGGCGGCTCACCCTCGCCTGCGACGACGGCGACGTGGTGCTGCGCGGGCGCGGCGACGGGCTCGAGGCAGAGGCCGAGGTCAAGGAGTGGCTCGGCGACCGCGTCGAGACGGTCTGGATGCACTCGAGGCCAACGGTGCGCAACCTCCGCAACGCGGTGGGGCTGGGCGGCATGACGCTGGGCACGCTGGCGCTGCTGTGGGGCGTACTGCTCACGATCGCCCGGCCCGCTCAGATGCCGGAGGGGCTGCCCGCCGTGCTCGCGCTCAGCGGCTTCGGGGCCCTCCTGGTGGCGCTGACGCCCGACTGGATGCTGCAGCTCAAGCGTCGGGTCACCCGGGCCCGGGTGCCGCAGCCCGTGTCCGACTAGTCAGACGACCAGAGCGGCGAACGCGACGGCGGCCGACGCGAAGGCGAGCACCGTCCGCGCCTTGTCCACGGAGAGCAGCCGGGCCAGCGCCGCTTCGTCGCGCCGCACCAGCCGGCGGTGCAGTGGGGCCGCGATCACCGGGGTGATCGCCATCGACAACGCGGCCAGCACCACCGCGACCGCCGCGAGCGTCGACCAGTCGGTGGCCAGCCACCAGGCGGCGGTCCCGGCCAGCGCCAGGTAGGCCACCGCGACCAGCGGACGCACCTCGTGGCTGTGCCGGTCGTGCGCCTGGCGCCAGTGCGCGGCCCGCACGTGGGAGAGGGTCGGGTACACCACCAGCGTCACCGTCGCCTGGAACCCCGCGTGCGCCGAGGCCGCAGCGAGGAAGGCGGTCGCCGCCACGTTGCTCATGGCGACGGACATTAGTGGTTGCCGCCGGAGGTTCGCCGGGTGGCCCGTACCCCGGGCACGCACCTCTCACCCCACGAAAGACGCTCGCTGCGCTCGCGCTTTCGCGGGGACCCCGAAAAGACCGCGGCGTTGCCGTCGCTACCTGGACGTACAAGTAGAGCGTCGCTCCGGTGCCAAGCGACCACCCCACGGGATGCGCTCGCTGCACTCGCGATTCCGCGGGGACCCCGGAAAGGCATGCACGCACCCGGAGCACGGGTCACGCTCGACGACCCTCCGGCGGCAACCACTGGTGGCCGCCGGCCAGCTCGCCCACAGGCACCTCGACCTCGAGCAGGTTGCCGGCGGGTGCCAGCGGGCAGGCCCACCGCGGGTCGTGTGCGCACGACGGCGCGTAGGCGAAGTTCAGGTCGAGTACCAGCCGGCCGCCCAGCGAGCCGAGATCAGCGCCCTTGATCGTGTCGAGCAGGTAGCGCCCACCGCCATAGCTGCCACCCGGTCGGCCGGAGCCGGCGTCCTTCAACGGCATGAAGATCCCGCCGCCGTACGACGTGAGCCGCCAGACGTCGAGGTGGCCGAGCTCGAGGCGGGCCGTCCCGATCCGCTCGAACACCACGGTGCCGTCGGTGCCGGTCTCCACCGACCAGTCCTGGGGGTCCGCGGGGGAGAGCTCGACCTCGAACCGCCACGCGGGGTCGTACGCAGCCACCGGGAGGCCGTTGAAACCCTCGCGGTCCTCGGCGAGGAGCGGCGAGGCTGGGTGGGTCGCGAACAGCGCGTTGCGGCCGCGCACCCACCGCGCGTGGCCCTCGGCCGGGTCGGCGGCCGCCCTGACCTCGGCGTAGAGCGCGAAGGTCCGGCGGCGCCAGTCCACGACGTCGAGGGTCGCGGTGATCACAGGAGTCCGTTCGCCTTGAGGGTGAGGTAGTGGTCGGCCAGGGCCGGGGGCAGCCGCTCCGCGTCGGCGTCGACCACGTCCACCCCCACGGCCCGCAGCAGCTCGGCGGTGTGCCTGCGGCGCACCATCGCCTGCTCGGCCGCGGCCGCGTCGTAGACCTCGTCGATGGTGCCGCGGGTCGCGGCCAGTCGCTCCAGCTCGGGGTCGCGGACCGAGGCGAGCACCACCCGGTGATGCCGGGTCAGCGACGGCAGCACCGGCAGCAGCCCCTGCTCGACCGCCGACGGCTCGAGCGGAGTGAGGAGTACGACGAGCGCGCGCTGCCGGCCGAACTGGGTGACCGCGCCGGCCAGCGCGGACCAGTCCGCCTCGGCGATCACCGGCTCGAGGTCGGCCATCGTGTCCTGGAGGTTGGCCGCTACGTCGCGGGACCCGCGCGAGCGCAGCCTCGCCCGGACCCGGCGGTCGCCGGCCACGAAGTCGATCCGGTCGCCGGCGCGAGCGGCCAGGGCGGCCAGCAGGAGCGCGGCGTCCATCGCGGAGTCGAGCCGCGGCACGTCCTCGACCCGGCCCGCCGACGTGCGCGAGGTGTCGAGCACCAGCACCACCCGGCGGTCGCGCTCGGGCTGCCAGGTGCGGACCACGACGTTGCGGTTGCGGGCGCTGGCCCGCCAGTCGATCGAGCGGACGTCGTCGCCGCGGACGTACTCGCGCAGGGAGTCGAACTCGGTGCCCTGCCCCCGCACCCGGATCGCGGCCCGGCCGTCGAGCTCGCGGAGCCGGGCCAGCCGGCTGGGCAGGTGCTTGCGCGACTCGAACGGCGGCAGGGAGCGGACCGTGCCCTCGACGTCGAGGGTCTTCTGCCGGGCGCACAGGCCGAGCGGCCCGCGCAGCCGCACGGTCACGCCGACCGCGCGCAGGTCGCCGCGCCGCCGCGGCCGCAACGGCGTCCGGAGCAGGACCCGGTCGCCCGGCGAGAGGGCGATCCGGTGCCGGTTCCCGGTCGCGCCGGCGGTGGGCTGCCAGGCGTCGCGTACGACGCCACGGAGCCGGCGCCCTCCGGTGTTCTCCAGCATCAGCACCGACTCGGCGTCGTACCCGAGCCGGACCGTGCCGATCGGCCGCCGGCCCACGGCCAGGCTCTTCACCGCCGGCGCGAGCAGCACGTCGGCGACGATGAGGACGGCGACCACCAGCAGCCAGAGCCGCACCGTGCTTCCCTCGGGGCGCAGCACGACCGGCACCACCCCGAGCAGGAGCAGCAGCGGGACCCGCCCGGTGATGACCACGTCAGCGCGGAACCGGCACCGAGTTGAGCGCGGAGGCGAGCACCTCGGCCACGTCGACGCCCTCGAGCTCGGCCTCCGGCCGCAGCCCGAGCCGGTGCACGAGGGACGCGTGCGCGAGCGCCTTGACGTCGTCAGGGGTGACGAAGTCCCGCCCGGTCAGCCAGGCCCAGGCCCGGGCCGACCGCAGCAGCGCGGTGGCACCTCGCGGGCTGACGCCGAGGCTGAGTGAGGGCGACTCGCGGGTGGCCCGCGCGATGTCGACGATGTAGCCGACCACGTCGTCGGTGACCTGGACCGTCTTGACCGCCGCCTGACCGGCGGCGATGTCGTCCGGCCCGGCGACCGCGGTCACCCCGGCGCCCCGGATGTCTCGCGGGTCGAAGCCGGCGGCGTGCCGGCGCACGATCTCGAGCTCCTGGTCACGTGGGGGTATCGGCAGCACGACCTTGAGCAGGAACCGGTCGAGCTGGGCCTCCGGGAGCGGGTAGGTGCCTTCGTACTCGACCGGGTTCTGGGTGGCGGCCACGAGGAACGGCGATGGCACCTTGCGCGAGACCCCGTCGACCGAGACCTGGCCCTCCTCCATCGCCTCCAGCAGCGCGGACTGGGTCTTGGGAGGCGTCCGGTTGATCTCGTCGGCCAGCAGCAGGTTGGTGAAGACCGGGCCCTCGCGGAAGGTCAGCTCGCCGGCCTGCCGGCTGTCGATCACCATCGAGCCGGTGATGTCGCCCGGCATCAGGTCGGGAGTGAACTGCACTCGCCGGGTGTCGACCGAGAGCGCGGCGGCGAGGGTGCGCACCAGCAGCGTCTTGGCGGTGCCGGGCACTCCCTCCATGAGCACGTGGCCGCCGCACAAGAGCGCGACGAGCAGGCCGGAGACCGCGGCGTCCTGCCCGACCACGGCCTTGCCGACCTCGGTGCGCACCGCGACGAGGCGCTCGCGGGCGCCGCCGTTGTCGGGCGCCGGGTCGGGTGCCTCGGTGTTGTCGGTCATGTACGACGTACCTCTCTGTCGAGCTCGGCCAGCTGCTTGGCCAGGGTGATCAGGTCGCGGTCCGAGGACGGTACGACGCCGGCCGGGCCGAGGACGGCCACGACGTCATCCACGGTTCGTCCGGTGCGCCGGGCCACCTCGCGGGCCAGGACGTCGGGCGGGGTGGTGGAACCGAGCCGCAGCCGCTCCGCGACCCGGGCGCGGGCGGCCCGGCGCAGCGACTCGGCGGCGTGGTCGCGGTCGCCCGAGCGGCGGTAGAGGCGGCCCAGGCTGCGGGTGGTCTCGACGGCGCGCACCACGACCGGTAGTGGCTCGGTGGCGAGGGGCCCGAGGCGGCGGGCCCGCCAGAGGATCACGGTGAACATCACGACCGCGAACAGCGCCAGGCCCGGCCGGACCCATCGGGGCAGCAGGGTCTGGAGGCTCACGCCGTCGTCGCCGGTGAGGTCGTCGAGGCTGGGCACGTACCAGACCAGGCGCTTGTCCTGGCCGAGCAATCGCAGCGCAACCGCGGCGTTGTCGGCACGCAGGATCTGGTCGTTGGTGAGGGCCTGGTCGGCGCCGAAGAGCAGCAGCCCGTCGGCCGGCTCCGCGACGATCGAGCCGACCTTGCCGTCGAAGCAGGCCCCGTCCGGGTAGACGGTGGTGAGGTCCACCTCGAGGGTGAGGCCGTCGAACCGCGGGTCGTCGCAGCCGGAAGCGCGCCCGTCACCGAGGGTCAGTGCGCTGCCGCCGCCCACCTCGCCGAGCGCGTCGGCGACCCCCGGCCCGGCGCCGACCACGATGACCGTGTGCGCGTCCCCGGTGTCCTCGCGCAGCCGCTCGATGGTGCTGGTGCCGAGGTACTCCGGCGGCACCACCACCACAGATGTGTCCGCGTCGACGGCGAGCGCGTGCAGCTCGTCGGCGTTCCGCGCCACCTGTACGTCGACGCCGTCGTGGTCCAGGACCCGAGCCAGCGCCCGGGTTCCGTCGGCGCTGGGGTTGTCCGGGTCCATGGGGGTCGTGGTCTCGGTGCCGGCGCCGAGCACGATCGCGGCGGCGAGCGCGGCGGCCAGGGCCAGGCCGATCAGCAGGGTGGACCGGTGCCGCCGCAGGAAGCCTGGCTGGCCCGCAGGGGCGGCCGGCGCCGGTGTCGGCGCCTCGAGCGTGGTGGTCATCTACGCACGACCAGGTCGTCGTCGAGGGCGAGCACGGACGCCGCCTGCTCGCGGTCGGCCGGCCGGTCGCCGTAGAGCACCGCGTCGAACAGCCGGGCGCTCTGGTGCACGCGGTCAGCCGTCGCGGCGTACTCCCTGGCGAGGGCCTCCGCGACCTCGTGGGCGGTGGCGCCCGGGGTGTCGGAGAGCCGGCCGCGCTCCACCTGCCGGACCGCGATCGCACGGAACCCCTCGACCACCGCCTCCTCGAACCGGCCCGCCTCCAGCGCCGCCTCGGCGCGGGCCCGGAGCTCGTCGGCGGTCACGCTCTCCTCGGTCAGGACCGCGTGCTTCTCGTCCTTCTCCCGGGCGGTACGCCGGGCTCGCGAGACCAGCCAGGCCAGGGCCAGCGCGAGCGCGACGAAGAGCAGCATCGCCATGAGCGTGGAGAGCGGTGGCGCCTGGGAGGCGCGGTCGAGGCCGGTGCCGACCTTGCGGATCAGCCAGCTGACCACCTGCTGGAACAGGTTCTGCTGGTGGTACTCCGGGCGCAGCAGCTCGCGGCGCAGCTTGGAACGCGCCTCCGCGCCGGACGGGTCCAGGGGTGGTTCCGGCAACCGGCCGACGAGCGCGACGAGGCTGGGCATCACGAGGCTGGGTGTCACGATGCCGTGATCCCGGCCCGCTGCATCAGCTCGACGTCGTAGGCCTCCTTGCGCATCCGCTGGTCGAGGTACTGCAACGAGGTCACCGCCGAGGTGAACGGCGTGGCGAACGCTGCGGTCACCACCTGCTGAAGCGCCTGCGTGACGATCAGCAGCAGCAGGGCGTACTGGGACCCGGCGGCCAGGATGGCGATCTGGCCGATGATGCCGATCGGCAGGCCCAGCACGCTGCTGGCGATGGCCACCACGATGACCGTGAGCAGCGCGATGCCGAAGGTGCGCCAGAACTGCCGGCGAGTGAGCGCGAAGCCACGTGCCAGCGCTCCGAACACGCCGACCGGCTCGAGCATCAGCGCGGGCACCGGAAGGTAGTAGAGGCGCACCCAGAACCAGACCATCAGGCAGAGGAACGCCGGGACGCTCAACAGGCCCCATAGCAGGATCAGGATGGTGCTGTTACCTGCTGCGGCCACGACCAGCACCCAGAGCAGCACGTAGACGCCCATGATCACCAGCAGGGAGAAGCCCAGCAGCAGGGCGAGTCCGGCCAGCCGCCACCGCTTGCCGCGGGTCGCGGCCCAGGCCTCACCGAGCGTGAGCCGACGGCCGATCGCGGCGGCGACCGTGACGTGGGAGATCATCCCGGTGATCAGGATCGTCCCGATCGTGGACAGCACCACCCCGATCCCCAACGACCCGATCGATCCGACCAGGCCGACGACGTCGGCATCGCTGGCGGTGCTGGTGGAGTCCAGCGACAGGTCGAGCGTGAAGCTGAGCAGCGCGGTGACGATCACCGGAACCACCCAGGCGACCGCGGCGACCAGGACCGCCGACCCCACGGTGGCCTTGGGGTTGAACCGGATGATGCGGAACGCCGCGTCGTACATGTCGCCGAGGCCGAGCGGCCGCAGCGGCATCGCGCCGGGCTTGTGCGCCGCGCCGAGCATCCCGGGTGCCGGCGCCCAGGCAGCAGGCGCGGGCTGCCCCTGCCAGACGGGTGGCGCTGGCTGCTCCCCGGCGTAGGACCCGGTGTACGACGTCGGCGGGGGCGGCGGAGGCCGCCAGCCCGGCGGAGGTGGCAGGGGAGCTCCACCTGTCCCCGGGTCCGACATGCCTTCATCCTGTCAAACGAGCCCGCCGGCCGCGGGCGATCCCTGTCAGGTCCCGGCGGTCTCCCGCTTCGAGTAGTGCGAGGGCAGCACACACGCGGTGTCGAGGCCGAGCACCCGGTTGAGCCGGCCGAAGGACAGCCACGAGCCCAGGCACATCGACAGCTCGACGATCTCGGCGTCGCTGTAGTGCTGCTTCATCCGGGACCAGAACTCGTCGTCGAGGCCGTGGTGGTCGAGCGCGTACCGCTCGGCGTACTCCGCCGCCAGCCGGGCCCGGTCGTCGAGGTCCGGCGTGGTCCGCCAGTTCGTGACCGCCTCGGGGAAGGACTCCTCGACCTTCACGCCGTCGCGCTCGGTGCGCCAGTCCTGGCAGAACAGGCAGCCGTTGATCTGGGCGATCCGCAGCCGGGCCGCCTCGAACTCGCGCAGCCCCAGCGTGCTGTGGTCGTAGACCGCCTGGGCGAAGGTGGCCGCGGCCGGGCCGATGCCGGGCACCATCACGCCCCAGACGTGGATGATCGGGTCCTGGCCCTCGGGGACGTCGACAATCATGCGGATGCCTTCCTGTGGTTGCGAGCGAGCCGCCCGGTGGCGGGGGAGAGAGGCACGTCGAGGCCGTCGTACAGCCCGGGTTCGGCGGCGCGCAGCCACGGGATCGCGTTCACCAGCCGGTTGGCGGCCGTGGCGTTGCCGCCGGCGGCACGGTTGCCGCCCTCGTCGGTGGCCTCGAGGCTGACCTCGATGCGCGGGCGGCCCTCGATGACGACCTTGTGCGCCCCGTCGCCGCCGTCCGGCGGCATTGGCCAGTCCGGGGCCACACCGGGAGCGATCCGGGTGATGTGCTCGATCACGATGAGTGGCTCACCGTCCACGATTCCCTGCACCTCGAACCGGAGCCCGCCCTGGGTGCCGCGCTCGAAGCGGCCCAGCGCAGTGGTGACGTCCTCCTCGAGGGGCCGGCGCTCGAGGGTCTCGCGGACCTCGTCGAGCTCGACGCCCAGCGCCCGGGCGATCATCCGAACCTGGCCGCCCCAGACCATCGTCGGGACGCCGGGCGCCACCATCGGCGGCTCGTAGTCCATCGGCTGGCCCATCCCGACCAGGAACCGCACCGCATCCGCGGCGTCGTACGTCGAGTAGTCGAAGATCTCCTGGCAGCGGACCTGGTCCACCTCGCCCGCGAGGCCGCTGACCAGCACCGGCAGCAGGTCGTTGCCCCAGCCGGGGTCGACGCCGGACACGAACAGGGACGCGCCGCCCGCCCGGGCCGCGTCCAGCAGCGGCTCGCGCAGCTCCGAGGGCGCGTTGCGCTGGTCGTAGAGCGCGTACACGGCGGGGGTCACCACGACAGCGCCCGCGGCGAGTGCGCGGCGTACGTCGGCCAGGGCATCATCGGGACGGAGGTCACCCGAGGCCATGTAGGCGACCGCGCCGGCTCCGCCCAGGGCGGCCAGCCCGGCGTCGATGTCGTTGGTCAGCGCGACACCGAGGTCACGGTCCAGCCCGGCAAGCTGGCCGGCGTCCCGGCCGACCTTGTCGCCGGCGCCGGTCAGCGCTGCGGCGAGCATCAGCTGGGGGTGTGCGTCGACCGCGCGTATCGTGGCCCGGCCCATGTTGCCGGTGCCCCACACGACCACCGGGATCGGCTCGTCGGAAGCCCCGAAGTAGAACGTGTTCTCGTTCTGCACGGACCGAGAGTAGAGCGATTTGGCGCGGTGCGCGATGTCTGCCAAGATAGTCCGGTTGCTCTGGCGGGTTGCCGGGGTGCATCGCACTGCTTGACTCCTGAATCGCGTCTCCTGCGTGTTTGAGGTTGTCGGCGTGCGTTCCGCACCGAACCAGGAGGCCCGATCCGTCCGGACTTTGCTCCGGGCGCCCACCACGACAAGCACGGATCCCGGTCTGTGTCGCCCGAAGACTGCGCGACACGCCCGACCGCGGGGGTCGGTGCTGGGTGCGGGGGATGAGCAGCGCAACAGGATCCCGAGCAGCACCACACAGACCCAGACGCGGCAGCAGACGAGAAGGACGAGAGAGACCTATGGCGGGACAGAAGATCCGCATCAGGCTCAAGGCCTATGACCACGAGGTGATCGACACCTCGGCGCGCAAGATCGTGGACACCGTCACCCGCACGGGTGCTCGCGTCGCCGGCCCCGTGCCGTTGCCGACGGAGAAGAACGTCTACTGCGTGATCCGCTCGCCGCACAAGTACAAGGACTCGCGGGAGCACTTCGAGATGCGCACCCACAAGCGACTCATCGACATCCTCGACCCGACGCCGAAGACCGTCGACTCGCTGATGCGGCTCGACCTCCCGGCGGGCGTCGACATCGAGATCAAGCTCTGAGGTTCGACTGATGACCATCGAACGCAACGTGAAGGGGCTGCTGGGCACCAAGCTCGGCATGACCCAGCTCTGGGACGAGAACAACCGCATCGTCCCCGTCACCGTGATCGCGGCCGCCACCAACGTCGTCACCCAGGTGCGGACGCCCGAGAAGGACGGCTACAACGCCATCCAGGTCGGGTTCGGCGAGATCGAAGGCCGCAAGGTGAACAAGCCGCGCGCCGGTCACTTCCAGACCGCCGGCACCACGCCGCGTCGGCACCTGGTCGAGATCCGCACCACCACCGCCGGAGAGTTCACCGTGGGCCAGGAGCTCCCGGTCGACACCTTCTCCGCCGGCGACGAGATCGACGTGACCGGCACCAGCAAGGGCAAGGGCTTCGCCGGTGTCATGAAGCGACACGGCTTCCACGGTGTCTCCTCCTCGCACGGTGCCCACAAGAACCACCGCAAGCCGGGCTCCATCGGCGCCTGCGCGACCCCGGGTCGCGTCTTCAAGGGCGTCCGGATGGCCGGCCGGATGGGTTCCGACACCGTCACCACCCAGAACCTCACGGTGCACGCCGTGGACGCCGACAAGGGCCTGATCCTCGTGAAGGGCGCCATCCCGGGCCCCAAGGGCGGCCTCGTCGTGCTCCGTTCGGCCGCCAAGAAGAACGCTGCGGAGGCCTGAGCATGCCCACCAAGTCCACGACCACCAAGGTCGACCTCCCCGCCGAGATCTTCGACGTGGCGGTGAACATCCCGCTGATCCACCAGGTCGTGGTGGCCCAGCAGGCCGCCGCCCGCCAGGGCAGCGCGTCCACCAAGTCCCGCGGCGAGGTTCGCGGTGGTGGCCGCAAGCCCTACAAGCAGAAGGGCACCGGCCGGGCCCGCCAGGGTTCGACCCGCGCTCCGCAGTTCGCCGGCGGTGGCGTCGTGCACGGCCCGCAGCCGCGCAGCTACGACCAGCGCACGCCCAAGAAGATGAAGGCTGCCGCGCTTCGCGGTGCCCTCTCCGACCGCGCCCGCGACGACCGCATCCACGTCGTCGACGGCTTCGGCCTGGGCGACGCGCCGTCCACCAAGACCGCGCTCGCCTCGCTCCTCGCGATCAGCGACCGGCACCGCTTCCTCGTCGTGCTCGAGCGCACCGACGCCGTCACCTGGCTCTCGCTGCGCAACGCGCCCGAGGTGCACATCGTGGCCGTCGACCAGCTCAACACCTACGACGTGGTCGCCTCCGACGACGTGGTCTTCACCCGGGGTGCTTTCGACGCGTTCGTGAGTGGCACTCCCGCCAGCGAGCCCAAGGCCGTCAAGCCCAGCGCCACCGTGGTCGAGGCCAAGGCCGCCGACGAGGTCAAGGAAGCCAAGGTTGCCGAGAAGAAGGCCGCCAAGAAGGCCACCGGCCCCAAGAAGGACGCCGAGAAGGTCGAGCAGGCGCTCGCCAAGGACTCCGACGAGTTCCACGGCGCCGTCAAGGCGGACGAGGACGGCTCCGGTCCCGAGGGCTACGAGATCAAGGGCAACGCCCAGTCGATGAAGTTCCACGCCCCCGGTGGCCGCTGGTACGACGCGACGATCGCGGAGTTCTGGTTCAAGTCCGCCGAGGACGCCAAGGCTGCCGGGTTCCTCGAGGCCGGTAGCAAGGCATCGGTCGAGGCGACCCACGATGCCGAGGAGGGCGACAAGTGAGCACCCTGCACAAGGACCACCGCGACATCCTGATCGCGCCCGTCGTCTCCGAGAAGAGCTACGGCCTCCTCGACGCCAACAAGTACACGTTCCTGGTGCACCCCGACGCGAACAAGACCGAGATCAAGATCGCGGTCGAGAAGGTGTTCAACGTCAAGGTGACCGCCGTGAACACCCTCAACCGCCCGGGCAAGACGCGGCGGACCCGCAACGGGCTGGGCAAGCGCAAGGACACCAAGCGCGCCATCGTCAGCCTCGCCGAGGGCCACCGCATCGACATCTTCGGAGGACCGGTTTCCTGATGGCCATTCGCAAGTACAAGCCGACCACCCCGGGCCGTCGCGGCTCGTCGGTCGCCGACTTCGTCGAGATCACCCGGACCACGCCGGAGAAGTCCCTGACCCGGCCGCTGCCCAAGAAGGGCGGCCGCAACAACCAGGGCCGGATCACCACCCGGCACCAGGGCGGTGGCCACAAGCGCGCCTACCGCATCATCGACTTCCGGCGCTACGACAAGGACGGCATCCCGGCCAAGGTCGCGCACATCGAGTACGACCCCAACCGCACCGCTCGGATCGCGCTGCTGCACTACGTCGACGGCGAGAAGCGCTACATCATCGCGCCGAAGGACCTGCGCCAGGGCACGGTCGTGGAGTCGGGGGCAAACGCCGACATCAAGACCGGCAACAACCTGCCGCTGCGCCACATCCCGGTCGGCACCACGATCCACTGCATCGAGCTCCGGCCCGGTGGCGGTGCCAAGATCGCCCGCTCGGCCGGCAACAGCGCCCAGCTGGTGGCCCGCGAGGGCTCCCGCGCGACGCTGCGCCTGCCGTCCGGCGAGATGCGTTTCGTCGACGTCCGCTGCCGCGCCACGGTGGGCGAGGTCGGCAACGCCGAGCAGTCGAACATCAACTGGGGCAAGGCCGGCCGGATGCGCTGGAAGGGCAAGCGCCCGACCGTCCGCGGTGTCGTCATGAACCCCGTAGACCACCCCCACGGCGGTGGTGAGGGCAAGACCTCCGGTGGTCGCCACCCGGTCTCGCCATGGGGCAAGCCCGAGGGCCGCACGCGCAAGCGCAAGGCCTCCGACGCCCAGATCATCCGTCGTCGCCGATCCGGCAAGAACAAGCGCTGATAGGGAATTGAGCAGATGCCTCGCAGCCTGAAGAAGGGCCCCTTCATCGATGGCCACCTCGAGAAAAAGGTGGACGCCGAGAATGACAAGGGCAGCCACAACGTCATCAAGACGTGGTCGCGCCGGTCGATGATCATCCCCTCGATGATCGGTCACACGATCGCCGTCCACGACGGTCGCAAGCACGTGCCGGTGTTCATCACCGACTCGATGGTCGGGCACAAGCTCGGCGAGTTCGCGCCCACCCGCACCTACCGAGGTCACGTCAAGGAAGACCGGAAGGGGCGGCGTCGATGAGCACCACCGAGCGAACGCGCACCAGCGCGCGCCGCGAGTCGCTGCTCGGCGACCAGCCCGGTGCCTTCGCGAGCGCCCGCTACGTCCGGATCACGCCCATGAAGGCGCGTCGGGTCGTCGACCTGGTGCGCGGCGTACCCGTCGAGCAGGCGCTGTCGATCCTCGAGTTCGCGCCGCAGGCGGCCGCGGAGACCGTGCACAAGGTCCTGCGCAGTGCCGTGGCCAACGCCGAGACCACTGAGGGCCTCGACACCCACGACCTGGTCGTGTCGGTGGCGCACGTGGATGTCGGCCCGACGATGAAGCGGTGGCGCCCCCGGGCCCAGGGCCGGGCCACCCGCATCAACAAGCGGACCAGCCACATCACCCTGGCCGTGCAGCCGGCGTCCGCGCTGGCTCCGGCCGCGCCCGAGGCGAAGCCCGCCAAGAAGGCCGCGGCCAAGAAGGCCGCCAAGCCCGACGAGCAGAGCGCGGCGACCACATCGAAGAAGGCCCCGGCCAAGAAGGCCGCCGCCAAGAAGACCACCACCAAGAAGACGGCCAAGAAGGCCGCCGAGACCACTGGAGAGGATGCCTGATGGGCCAGAAAATCAACCCGAACGGGTTCCGGCTCGGCATCTCCACCGACCACAAGTCGCGCTGGTACGCCGACAAGCTCTACAAGAGCTACGTCGGTGAGGACGTCGCCATCCGCAGGCTGCTGTCCAAGGGCATGGAGCGGGCCGGCATCGCCAAGGTCGAGATCGAGCGCACCCGCGACCGCGTCCGGGTGGACATCCACACCGCGCGCCCGGGCATCGTGATCGGTCGCCGTGGCACGGAGGCCGACCGCATTCGAGGTGAGCTCGAGAAGCTCACCGGCAAGCAGGTCCAGCTCAACATCCTCGAGGTCAAGAACCCCGAGATGGACGGCCAGCTGGTCGCCCAGGGCGTGGCCGAGCAGCTGTCCGGTCGCGTGCAGTTCCGCCGCGCCATGCGCAAGGCGATGCAGACCACGATGCGCTCGGGCGCCAAGGGCATCCGGATCCAGTGCTCGGGTCGCCTCAACGGCGCCGAGATGTCGCGCACCGAGTTCTACCGCGAGGGCCGCGTGCCCCTGCACACCCTGCGTGCCGACATCGACTACGGCTTCTACGAGGCCAAGACCACCTTCGGCCGGATCGGCGTGAAGGTCTGGATCTACAAGGGCGAGGTCGCCGGCACGCGTGCCGAGCGCCAGGCCCAGGCGGCCGCCCGCGCCGGTGTCCCCGGTCGCGGCGGCAACCGTCCGGCCCGTGCTGGCGCGGCCGGTGAGCGGCCCAGCCGCGGCACCCGCCCGACCCGCTCGGACCGCGACGGCGGCGCCCCCGAGGCTCCCGCCGCCGAGGCTCCGGCCCAGGCGGCCCCCGTCCAGGCGGCTCCGGCACCGGCCTCCGACAGCACTGCGCCTGGAACGGAGGGCTGAGCCATGTTGATGCCACGACGGATCAAGCACCGCAAGCAGCACCACCCGACCCGGGGCGGTGCCGCCAAGGGTGGAACCCGGCTCGCCTTCGGCGAGTTCGGCATCCAGGCGGTCGAGGGGCACTACGTCACCAACCGGCAGATCGAGTCGGCCCGTATCGCCATGACCCGCCACATCAAGCGTGGCGGCAAGGTGTGGATCAACATCTACCCCGACCGCCCGCTGACCAAGAAGCCTGCCGAGACCCGCATGGGTTCCGGCAAGGGCTCGCCGGAGTGGTGGATCGCCAACGTGAAGGCCGGCCGGGTCATGTTCGAGCTGTCCGGTGTCGACGAGCTCACCGCCCGCGAGGCGATGCGCCGCGCGATGCACAAGCTGCCGATGAAGTGCCGCTTCATCACCCGAGAGGCTGGTGAGTTCTGATGGCTTCCGGTACCAAGGCCCACGAGCTCGACGAGATGAACGACGTCGACCTGGAGACGCGGCTGCGCGAGTCCAAGGAGGAGCTGTTCAACCTCCGGTTCCAGGCGGCCACCGGCCAGCTGGAGAGCCACGGACGGCTCCGCACGGTCAAGAAGGACATCGCCCGGATCTACACCGTGGTGCGCGAGCGCGAGCTCGGCATCCGGGTGGCTCCTGGTGGCAATGACGAAACGAATGAGGACGGTGCCGCATGAGCGAGCCCACCACTGACACGGGGAGTGCCGCTCCGGCCACCGACGAGCGCAACTCGCGCAAGGTCCGCGAGGGCCTGGTGGTCAGCGACAAGATGGACAAGACCGTGGTCGTGGCCGTCGAGGACCGCGTCAAGCACGCGCTCTACGGCAAGGTCCTGCGCCAGACCTCGCGGCTGAAGGCCCACGACGAGCAGAACGAGTGCGGCACCGGTGACCGGGTCCTGATCATGGAGACCCGGCCGCTGTCCGCGACGAAGCGCTGGCGCGTCGTACAAGTGTTGGAGAAGGCAAAGTGATCCAGCAGGAGAGCCGTCTCAAGGTCGCCGACAACACCGGTGCCAAGGAGATTCTGTGCATCCGGGTGCTCGGTGGCTCCGGCCGGCGCTACGCCGGCATCGGTGACACCATCGTCGCCACGGTCAAGGACGCCATCCCCGGCGGCAACGTCAAGAAGGGCGATGTCGTCAGGGCGGTCGTGGTCCGCACCGTCAAGGAGCGCCGCCGCCCGGACGGTTCCTACATCAAGTTCGACGAGAACGCCGCGGTGATCCTCCGCCAGGACGGCGAGCCGCGTGGCACCCGCATCTTCGGCCCGGTGGGCCGCGAGCTGCGCGACAAGCGGTTCATGAAGATCATCTCGCTCGCCCCGGAGGTGTTGTAGTGACCAAGGACAAGAGCCTGAGCATCAAGAAGGGCGACACCGTCAAGGTGATCGCCGGCCGCGACAAGGGCGCCGAGGGCAAGGTCATCCAGGTGCTCCGTGAGGAGCAGCGGGTGATCGTCGAGGGTGTCAACCGCGTCAAGCGGCACACCAAGGTCGTCAACCAGGGCGGTCGCGCCGGCACCACCGGCGGGATCATCACCGCCGAGGCGCCGATCCACGTGTCCAACGTGATCCTGGTCGACGGCAAGGGCGTGACCCGGATCGGGTTCCGCCGCGACGCCGTCACCAAGCGCCGCCCCGACGGCTCGACGTACGCCGCCGAGCGCAGCGTGCGCATCTCCCGCACGACCGGCAAGGACATCTGATGAGCCAGACCGACACCGCAGAGGCCCAGACCGAGGCCGTCGACGAGAAGCCCGCGAAGCCCGCGCGCCCCTCCTCGTCGGCTCCGACGACCCCGCGCCTCAAGACGCGCTACCGCGAGGAGATCCTCCCGGCCCTGAAGGCCGAGTTCGAGATCGCCAACGTGATGCAGGTCCCCGGCATGGTCAAGGTCGTGGTCAACATGGGCGTGGGCGAGGCCGCCCGCGACTCCAAGCTGATCGAGGGCGCCGTCAAGGACCTCACCGCGATCACCGGCCAGAAGCCGCTGGTCACCAAGGCCCGCAAGTCCATCGCGCAGTTCAAGCTGCGCGAGGGCATGCCGATCGGTGCGCACACCACGCTGCGCGGCGACCGGATGTGGGAGTTCCTCGACAGGCTGCTGTCGCTGGCGCTGCCCCGCATCCGCGACTTCCGCGGCCTCTCGCCACGGCAGTTCGACGGCAACGGCAACTACACCTTCGGCCTGACCGAGCAGGTCGTGTTCCACGAGATCGACCAGGACCGGATCGACCGCAACCGCGGCATGGACATCACGATCGTGACGACGGCGACCAACGACGACCAGGGACGCGCGCTGCTCAAGCAGCTCGGGTTCCCCTTCGCAGAGCGCTGAGGGTAGGAGAGCTTAGATGGCAAAGACAGCACTGAGGGTCAAGGCGGCCCGCAAGCCCAAGTTCGCGGTCCGCGGCTACACCCGCTGCCAGCGCTGCGGGCGGCCCAAGGCCGTCTACCGCAAGTTCGGCCTGTGCCGGATCTGCCTGCGCGAGATGGCGCACCGTGGCGAGCTGCCCGGCGTCACCAAGTCGAGCTGGTAAGCACCCCATCCTCAAAACCACAGCCACAACACGTCACAGGTCCGCCCTGCTGATCAAGACAGCCTGACGGAAACCAGACGAGAAGGAACACCCAAACCATGACGATGACCGACCCGATCGCAGACATGCTGACTCGTCTGCGCAACGCCAACCAGGCGTTCCACGACACCGTGTCGATGCCGCACAGCAAGATCAAGCAGGGCGTCGCCGAGATCCTGCAGCAGGAGGGCTACATCGCCTCCTTCGCGGTCGCCGACCCCGAGGAGGGCGAGGTCAGCAAGACGCTGACCATCACCCTCAAGTACGGCCGCAACCGGGAGCGCTCGCTCGCCGGCGTCCGCCGGATCAGCAAGCCGGGCCTGCGCGTCTACGCGAAGAGCACCGGCCTGCCCAAGGTGCTCGGTGGCCTCGGCGTCGCGATCATCTCGACCAGCCAGGGGCTGCTCACCGACCGTCAGGCCAACCAGAAGGGCGTGGGTGGGGAAGTCCTCGCCTACGTCTGGTAGCGAGAGACCAGGAGGAGAAGAACATGTCGCGTATCGGCAAGCTCCCCGTCCCGGTTCCCTCGGGCGTGGACGTCACGATCGACGGTCCCGTGGTGACGGTCAAGGGGCCCAAGGGCACCCTGAGCCACACCGTGGCCGCACCGATCGTCGTCGAGAAGGGTGACGATGGCGTCCTCGACGTCAAGCGCCCGGACGACGAGCGGATCAGCAAGTCCCTGCACGGGCTGACCCGGACCCTCGTCAACAACATGGTCGTCGGCGTGACCGACGGCTACGAGAAGCGGCTCGAGATCGTCGGCGTCGGCTACCGCGTGCTGTCCAAGGGCCCCACGCAGCTCGAGTTCCAGCTCGGCTACAGCCACTCGATCGTCTTCAACGCCCCCGACGGCATCACCTTCGCAGTCGAGAACCCGACCCGCCTCGGCGTCCAGGGAATCGACAAGCAGCTCGTGGGCGAGGTGGCCGCCAACATCCGCAAGCTTCGCAAGCCCGAGCCCTACAAGGGCAAGGGCGTTCGCTACGCCGGCGAGCACGTCCGCCGCAAGGTCGGAAAGGCTGGTAAGTGACATGGCGATCTCACTGAAGAGGCACAAGCACACGTCGTCCCGGGTTCGGTCTCGGCTGCGCCGTCAGGTCCGGGTCCGCAAGAAGGTCTCCGGCACGACCGAGCGCCCGCGCCTGGTCGTCACCCGCTCGTCCAAGCACATCACCGCCCAGGTGGTCGACGACGCGGTCGGCAAGACGCTGGCCTACGCCTCGACCATGGAGGGCGACCTGCGGTCGACCTCGGGCGACAAGACCGAGAAGGCCAAGCGGGTCGGCGGCCTGGTTGCCGAGCGCGCCAAGGCCGCAGGCATCGACGGTGTGGTCTTCGACCGCGCCGGCAACAAGTACCACGGTCGCGTGGCCGCACTGGCCGACGGCGCCCGCGAGGGTGGCCTCAAGTTCTGATGCAGACGATATTCGAGGAGAACCAGTCATGAGCGGATCCCAGCGCGGCGGAAACCGCGGGGGTGGCGACCGGCGCGGAGGCCGCGACGACCGTCGCGGCCAGGGCGCCGACAAGACCGCCTACGTCGAGCGCGTCGTCGCGATCAACCGCGTCGCCAAGGTCGTCAAGGGCGGCCGCCGGTTCAGCTTTACCGCCCTCGTGGTGGTCGGCGACGGCGACGGCATGGTCGGAGTCGGCTACGGCAAGGCCAAGGAGGTGCCGGCCGCCATCGCCAAGGGCGTGGAGGAGGCCAAGAAGCACTTCTTCCGGGTCCCCCGCATCCAGGGCACCATCCCGCACCCCGTCCAGGGTGAGAAGGCCGCCGGCGTGGTCATGCTGCGCCCGGCCGCTCCCGGAACCGGCGTCATCGCCGGTGGCCCGGTGCGCGCGGTGCTCGAGTGCGCCGGCATCCACGACATCCTGAGCAAGTCGCTCGGGTCGTCCAACCAGATCAACATCGTCCACGCGACCGTCGCGGCGCTGCGCATGCTCGAGCAGCCCGAGACCGTCGCCGCCCGTCGCGGCCTGCCCGTCGAGGACATCGCCCCCGCGGCGCTCCTCAGGGCCCGCGCCGAGCAGCCGACCCCGCCGGCAGAGGTGACGTCCTGATGGCTCAGCTCAAGGTCCAGCAGAAGCGCTCGACGATCGGCTGCAAGGCCAACCAGCGCGAGACCCTGCGCACCCTCGGCCTGAAGCGGATCGGCGACGTGGTCGTCAAGGAGGACCGTCCCGAGATCCGGGGCATGGTCCACACCGTCCGTCACCTCGTGACGGTCGAGGAGGTCGACTGACATGACGCTCAAGCTCCATCACCTGCGCCCGGCGCCGGGGGCCAAGACCGCCAAGACCCGCGTGGGTCGCGGCGAGGCCTCCAAGGGCAAGACCGCCGGCCGTGGCACCAAGGGCACCAAGGCCCGCTACCAGGTCCCGGCCGCCTTCGAGGGTGGCCAGATGCCGATCCACATGCGGCTCCCGAAGCTCAAGGGCTTCAAGAACCCCTTCAAGGTCGAGTTCCAGGTCGTGAACCTGGACCGGCTCAACGAGCTCTTCCCCGAGGGTGGCGAAGTCACCGTCGACGGGCTCGTGGCGAAGGGTGCCGTCCGCAACGGGAAGCCGGTCAAGGTCCTCGGCCAGGGCGAGCTCTCGGTCAAGGTCGACATCACCGTCCAGGCGTTCTCCGCCTCGGCCAAGGAGAAGATCGAGGCCGCGGGCGGAACCGTCACCGTCGCCTGACCGTTGCCATTGAGGGTGCTGTGCATCCGCTGAGTTAGGCTGCCATGGTTTTCCGTGAGCTCGGGCTCTCGACGGGCTCGGGACTGGCTGAACAGGAATAGAGGGACCTCGTGCTGACCGCGTTCGCGAACGCCTTCCGGACTCCGGACCTGCGGCGCAAGCTGCTGTTCGTCCTGATGATCATCGTGGTCTTCCGCGCCGGTTCGCAGATCCCCGCTCCCGGGGTCGACGTCGGAAACGTCCAGTCGTGCATCACCAGCATCGACAACCAGGGCATCTACAACCTGATCAACCTGTTCTCCGGCGGCGCGCTGCTCCAGCTGACCGTCTTCGCGCTCGGGATCATGCCCTACATCACGGCGAGCATCATCCTGCAGCTGCTGGTCGTGGTGATCCCGCGGCTGGAGGCCCTCAAGAAGGAGGGCCAGTCCGGCCAGACCAAGATCACCCAGTACACCCGCTACCTGACGCTCGGCCTGGCCCTTCTCCAGGCCACCGGCATCGTGGCCCTGGCCCGGTCCGGCAACCTGCTCGCCGGCTGCGACAAGCCCCTGCTGCACGACAACGGGACCGAGACCTTCCTGGTGATGGTCATCACCATGACCGCCGGCACCGCGGTGATCATGTGGCTCGGTGAGCTGATCACCGAGCGCGGCGTCGGCAACGGCATGTCGATCCTGATCTTCACCCAGGTCATCGCCACCTTCCCGACCACCCTGTGGGCGGTCGGCCAGGACAAGGGCTGGTGGACCTTCGGCATGGTCGTCGTGATCGGTCTGGTCATCGTCGCCGCGGTCATCTTCATCGAGCAGGCGCAGCGGCGGATCCCGGTGCAATATGCCCGGAGGATGGTCGGCCGCAAGATGTTCGGCGGCAGCTCGACGTACATCCCGCTGAAGGTGAACCAGGCCGGCGTCATCCCGGTCATCTTCGCCTCGTCGCTGCTCTACCTGCCTGCCATGGCCGCGCAGTTCAACCAGACCAACAACTCGGTGTGGGTGCGGTTCATCAACAACTACCTCGTGCGCGGCAACCACCCGCTCTACATGCTCACGTTCTTCCTGCTCATCGTCTTCTTCACCTACTTCTACGTCTCGATCACCTTCAACCCCGAAGAGGTCGCGGACAACATGAAGAAGTACGGCGGCTTCATCCCCGGGATCCGGGCGGGCAAGCCGACCGAGGACTACCTGTCCTACGTCCTGTCCCGCATCACGTTGCCGGGCTCGCTCTACCTCGGTCTGATTGCCCTGATCCCGTTGATCGCGCTCGTGCTCATCAACGCGAACCAGAACTTCCCGTTCGGCGGCACCTCGATCCTCATCATGGTGGGCGTCGCACTCGACACGGTGAAACAGATCGAGAGCCAGCTCCAGCAGCGCAACTACGAAGGATTCCTGCGCTGATGAGACTGCCTTCATGCGTTTGCTGATCATGGGTCCGCCGGGGGCCGGCAAGGGGACCCAGGCGAAGTACGTCGCCGAGCACTTCAAGATTCCCGCCATCTCCACCGGCGACATCTTCCGTGCCAACGTCTCCAAGGGCACGCCGCTCGGGATCAAGGCGAAGCGCTACATGGACGCCGGTGAGTACGTCCCCGACGAGGTCACCAACCTCATGGTCCGCGACCGGATCGACGAGCCGGACGCCGTCTCCGGCTTCCTGCTCGACGGCTACCCACGCACCCAGGCGCAGGTCGACGAGCTCGACGGGATGATCGCGTTCACCGGGCACCGCCTCGACGCGGTGACCGTGCTGACCGCGGACCGCGACGAGATCGTCTCGCGTCTGCTGCAGCGGGCCGAGGTCGAAGGCCGCGCCGACGACACCGAGGACGTCATCCGGCGCCGCCAGGAGGTCTACGCCGAGGAGACCGAGCCGCTCATCGAGATCTATCGCGATCGGGGCATCCTGATCGAGGTCGACGGCATGGGCGAGGTCGCCGAGGTCACCCAGCGCATCTTCGACGCCCTCGACGTCGTCTCCGAGAGTTAGGGCGTGGCGGCGAACACATGGCCTGCTACGCGGCGCCCCACGGGCGCTCCGCGGCGTTGCCGTCGCTCGCAAGACGACCTCCGGTATGGCTTCGCTCCGGCGCCTTGCGGAGCATCCCGTGGATGCGCCGCTCGCGTCGGCCAGCCGTCCGCCGCCACGCCCTGACTGCCCCCCGGCCATGAGCTGGCGGGACCGCGGCGTCGAGGTCAAGACCCCCGAGCAGGTCGCCTCGATGCGGCTCGCCGGGCTGGTCGTGCACCGCACCCTCGAGGTGCTGCGGGCCGCGGTGCGCCCCGGGGTGACCACTGCGGAGCTGGACGCCATCGCCGAGGACGCCATCCGCACCGCCGGGGCGACGCCGTCGTTCCTCGGCTACCAAGGGTTTCCGGGCTCGATCTGCACCTCGGTGAACGACGAGGTCATCCACGGCATCCCCGGTGGCCGCGAGCTGCGCGACGGCGACCTGGTCTCGCTCGACTGCGGCGCGATCGTGGACGGCTGGCACGGCGACGCCGCGATCACGGTGCCGGTGGGCGAGGTCGCGCCGGAGCTCGTGGCGCTGGTCGCCGACACCGAGGCCGCCCTGTGGGCCGGCATCGCCGCGGCCCGCCTCGGCGGCCGGGTCGGCGACGTGTCGGCGGCGGTCGAGCGCCGCCTGCGGGAGCTGGGGGAGTACGGCATCCTGGAGGACTACACGGGCCACGGCATCGGTACGTCGATGCACCAGCCCCCCGACGTACCCAACGTCGGCCGGCCGGGCCGCGGCGCCCGCCTGGTCGAGGGCATCGCGCTCGCGGTCGAGCCGATGGTCACCCTCGGCGGCCACGCGACCGAGGTGCTCGAGGACGACTGGACCGTGGTCACCGCGGACGGCTCGTGGGCCGCGCACGCGGAGCACACCTTCGCGCTCACCGACCGGGGCGCCTGGGTGCTCACCGCGGCCGACGGCGGCGAGGCCGAGCTGACGGCCCTCGGAGTCCCGTTCGGGGGCTGAATGTCTACCCTCGCGAGCTTCGATCCGTTTGATACCCCCGCGAGCTTCGGCCCGTTTGATACCCCCGCGAGCTTCGGCCCCCAATCCGCGACGACGCTCGCTCCGCTTCGCGGGCTTCGCAGTCGTCGCGGCTCGGAGGCCGATCGCGGGGCGCGCTCGCTGCGCTCGCAGGTCGCTTCGCTCCTCCGCGCCTGACGGGGGTGGCAAGCATCGGCGAGCGCAGCGAGCCTTGCGAGCGGAGCGAGCAGTCCGTCGTGGGCCCGGGCCGAAGCTCGCGGGGGTAGACAATCCGCGATCACGAGGCGCGCTCGCTGCGCTCGCTGGCCTTTCACCCTCGTGAGCTTCGGCCCCGAGTCCATGGCGTCGCTCGCTGCGCTCGCGGCTTCGCCGTCGCCATGGCCATCGGGGCCGATCACAAGGCGCGGGCTCGCGAAAGACGTCTGGGCCGACCCGCCCGCTAGGGTAGGAGGTGCGGGAGGGGAGTATTCCTTCGCCGCGGGATCGTCAGCACGAGCGCCCAGCCGTCTGTGGAGCGCTCCGGGCCCGCGGGCCGCCCCGGCAGAGATCAGCGGGGCGGTGGGAGAGACCTTCAGCGGTCCCTCGTCCCCTCGCACAGGAGAGTTCGCCCGTGGATGTCCCTACCTGGCTCTGGTGGACCACGATCGTCGTCACCGTCGGCTTCCTGCTCGTCGACGTACTGGTCATCGGCCGCCGCCCGCACGAGCCTTCCACCAAGGAGGTCTCCCGCGACCTGGCGGTCTACATCGGCGCCGCGGTGGTCTTCGGGGTCGGCGTGTGGATGTTCGCGGGCGGGGAGTACGGCGGCGAGTTCTTCGCCGGATGGCTGACCGAGTACTCGCTCTCGGTCGACAACCTCTTCATCTTCATCATCATCATGACCAGGCTGCAGGTGCCGCGGCAGTACCAGCAGACCGCGCTCCTCGTCGGCATCGTCATCGCACTGGTGATGCGCGGGCTCTTCATCGCGGTCGGCGCGGCCGCGATCAACCAGTTCAGCTGGGTCTTCTACCTGTTCGGCCTGTTCCTGATCTGGACGGCGTACAAGCTCGCCAAGGACGACGACCTCGACGAGAGCCAGTACGACGAGCCCCGGATCGTCAGGATGGCGCGCAACCGGTTTCCCGTCTCCGCGGCGTGGAACGGCGTGAAGCTGTTCATCCACGAGAACGGGTCGCGGCTGATCACCCCGATGTTCCTCGTCGTCCTGTCGCTCGGGGTCACCGACCTGCTGTTCGCCCTCGACTCGATCCCCGCGATCTACGGGCTCACCGACGAGCCGTACCTCGTCCTCACCGCGAACGTGTTCGCGCTGATGGGGCTGCGCCAGCTGTACTTCCTGATCGGCGACCTGCTGCAGCGGCTGGTCTACCTGTCCTACGGGCTCGCGGTGCTGCTCGCCTTCATCGGCGTGAAGCTGATCCTGCACGCGATGCACGCGAACGAGCTGTCGTTCGTCAACGGCGGCAACCACGTCGGGTGGGCGCCGGAGATCCCGATCTGGCTCTCCCTCGTCGCGATCGTCGGCATCCTGGGTCTGACCACGGTCCTGAGCCTGGCCAAGGACGCCCGCGACCGGCGAGCCGCGGCGGCGGAATAGCCACCGTGCCTCACGCCGTTCCACTCTGGTGAGCCCGTTGCATCTCTCCGTCCTGGACCTGGTCCCGGTGCGCACCGACCAGACGACCGCCGACGCGCTGGCGGCCACCTTGTCGCTGGCCCGGACCGCTGACGAGCTGGGCTACCGGCGCTACTGGCTGGCCGAGCACCACAACATGCCGGCCGTGGCCGCGACCAACCCGCCGGTGCTGATCAGCCTGGTCGCGTCGGCCACCTCCCGGATCCGGGTCGGCTCCGGCGGCGTGATGCTGCCCAACCACGCCCCGCTGGTGGTGGCCGAGCAGTTCGCGCTGCTCGAGGCCGCGCACCCGGGACGGATCGACCTCGGGATCGGCCGGGCGCCCGGCACCGACCCGGTCACGTCGTTCGCGCTGCGCCACGGCGCCGGCGGGGTCACCGACGAGGCGGTCTCCCGGTTCCCCGAGTACGTCGACAACGTGTGGGCGATGATGGAGCCGTCAGGCGTCGCGCTGAGCGTGGCGGGGCGCACGCACGCCCTCAAGGCGACGCCCGTGGCCCGGACCGTCCCCACCATCTGGCTGCTCGGCTCCTCCGACTACTCGGCCCGGCTGGCCGCCGAGAAGGGGCTGCCGTACGTGTTCGCGCACCACTTCTCCGGCTCAGGGACCGCCGAGGCGCTCGAGCTCTACCGGTCCACCTTCCGGCCCTCCCCTGTGGCGCAAGCCGGCGGGGAGCGAAGCGACCGACGCCAGCTGGCCGAGCCCCGCACCTTCCTGACCGTCAACGCGGTCGTGGCCGAGTCTGAAGAGGAGGCGGAGCGACGCACGCTCCCGAACCTGCTGATGATGGTCGCGCTCCGCACCGGCGCCCCGCTCGGCCCGCAGCTCCTGGTGGAGGAGGCCGAGAAACTGGAGATCCCGGACGCGCACCGGCCGCTCATCGACGCGATGCGCTCCCGGTGGGTGGTCGGCGACCCGGCCTCGGCCCGCGCCCAGCTCGAGGCCCTCGCCGCGACGTACGACGTCGACGAGGTGATGGTCCACCCGGTCGCCGCCGCTCACGTGGGCACCGAGCCGACCGGCAGCCCGACCCGCGAGGAGACGCTCCGCCTGCTGGTGGGCTGAATTGGGGATTGAGGCGCCGGCGCACTAGACTGAACAGTCGGCCCAACATGGGTCTGTCCTGTGGCGCCTCGCGGCTGCCCGGATGCAGGTCAAGGCCTCGCTGAAGCGGGTCTCGACGTGTGCCGGGAATGAGGCGGCTCCGGACGGCCGCATGAGGTCCACCCAGCTCAGGAAACTCGCAAGGCTGGGAGGTTCGCGGGTCGACGGTAGACAACAGCACCAACTACGGATTGTGGAGGACATGCCGAAGAAAGAAGGCGTGATCGAGATCGAGGGCACCATCACGGAGGCCCTCCCCAACGCGATGTTCCGCGTGGAGCTGAGCAACGGGCACAAGGTTCTCGCACACATCAGCGGCAAGATGCGCCAGCACTACATCCGGATCCTCCCCGAGGACCGCGTGGTGGTGGAGCTCTCGCCCTACGACCTCACCCGTGGTCGCATCGTCTACCGCTACAAGTAAGACCCCCAAACAGCCACCTGAAAGGCCCTCATCCAGTGAAGGTCAACCCGAGCGTCAAGCCGATCTGTGACAAGTGCAAGGTGATTCGTCGCCACGGCCGCGTCATGGTGATCTGCGACAACCCGCGCCACAAGCAGCGCCAGGGCTGAGCAGCACAACACAACTGAACACCACATCGTGATCGCTAGCCCGTCCCAGACGGGTGAAGCCACCTCCGGAGCAGACGGCCGGAGCCCGCAAGATCGAGCGGGATGCGACACGACCGACACCGCTGCGTACGAAGTAAGGAAACACCACACATGGCACGCCTAGTTGGTGTGGACCTCCCGCGCGACAAGCGCATCGAGATCGCACTCACCTACATATTCGGCATCGGCCGTACCCGCGCCCAGCAGGTGCTCGCCGCGACCGGGGTCAACCCGGACTCGCGCGTCCACGAGCTGGGGGACGCCGAGCTGGTCAAGCTCCGCGACGAGATCGAAGCCAACTTCAAGATCGAGGGTGACCTCCGTCGCGAGGTCCAGGCCGACATCCGCCGCAAGATCGAGATCGGCTCCTACCAGGGCCGCCGTCACCGCCAGGGCCTGCCGGTCCGCGGTCAGCGCACCAAGACCAACGCCCGCACCCGCAAGGGTCCGAAGCGCACCGTTGCCGGCAAGAAGAAGGCGAAGTGATCTAGAGATGCCACCCAAGACACGCGCGACCGCCAAGAAGGTCCGTCGCAAGGAGAAGAAGAACGTCGCTCAGGGCGAGGCCCACATCAAGAGCACGTTCAACAACACGATCGTCACGATCACCGACCCGACCGGTGCGGTGATCTCGTGGGCCTCGGCCGGCACCGTCGGCTTCAAGGGCTCGCGCAAGTCCACGCCGTTCGCCGCGCAGATGGCCGCAGAGGCCGCCGGCCGCCGGGCGATGGACCACGGCATGAAGAAGATCGACGTCTTCGTGAAGGGCCCCGGCTCGGGCCGCGAGACCGCGATCCGCTCCCTGGGTGCGATCGGCCTCGAGGTCGGCACCATCCAGGACGTCACGCCCACCCCCCACAACGGTTGCCGCCCGCCCAAGCGCCGGCGCGTCTGACCCGAGACAGAAGGAGAGACTGACATGGCCCGTTACACCGGCCCCATGACCAAGAAGTCGCGCCGTCTCGGTGTCGACCTCGTCGGCGGCGACTCGGCGTACGAGCGTCGCCCCTACCCGCCCGGCCAGCACGGCCGCGGCCGGATAAAGGAGAGCGAGTACCTGCTTCAGCTCCGCGAGAAGCAGAAGGCCCGCTACACCTACGGCGTCCTCGAGAAGCAGTTCCACAACTACTACGTCGAGGCACACCGCCGCGGCGGCAAGACCGGTGAGAACCTGCTCCAGCTGCTCGAGTGCCGTCTGGACAACGTCGTCTACCGCGCCGGCTTCGCCCGGACCCGTCGTCACGCCCGCCAGCTGGTGAGCCACGGCCACTACAAGGTCAACGGCAAGAAGGTCGACATCCCCTCCTACCAGGTCTCCGCCCACGACGTCATCGACGTCCGGGAGAAGTCGCTGGAGATGACGCCCTTCATCGTCGCTCGTGAGACCCACGGCGAGCGCCACATCCCGGCGTGGCTCGAGGCGCTGCCGACCCGCATGCGGGTCCTCGTGCACTCGATCCCGGTCCGGGCCCAGATCGACGTCCCGGTCCAGGAGCAGCTCATCGTCGAGTACTACTCCAAGAAGTAGTCCTCCCCCCCAAGAAAACCAGTCGTCCAACCTTCGCCGCCGCCACATGTTCGGGCCCGTCAAATAGCGGTCGAGCCCGGAAAGGAAAGATCCAGTGCTTATCGCACAGCGCCCCACCCTGTCGGAGGAGTCCGTCGACGAGTTCCGCTCGCGGTTCGTCATCGAGCCGCTGGAGCCCGGCTTCGGCTACACACTCGGCAACTCGCTGCGCCGCACGCTGCTGTCCTCGATCCCGGGTGCCTCGGTCACGAGCATCCGGATCGACTCCGTGCTGCACGAGTTCTCGACCATCGAGGGCGTCAAGGAAGACGTCACCGAGATGATCCTCAACCTGAAGGGCCTCGTCGTCTCCTCGGAGCACGACGAGCCGGTCACCATGTACCTGCGCAAGTCGGGTGCCGGTGCCGTGACCGCCGCCGACATCACGCCGCCGGCCGGTGTCGAGGTGCACAACCCCGACCTCAAGATCGCCACCCTGTCCGACAAGGGCAAGCTGGAGATGGAGCTGGTCGTGGAGCGTGGCCGTGGCTACGTGTCGGCCGTCCAGAACAAGGGCGCCGACAACGAGATCGGCCGGATGCCGGTCGACTCGATCTACAGCCCGGTCCTCAAGGTCACCTACAAGGTCGAGGCCACCCGAGTCGAGCAGCGCACCGACTTCGACAAGCTGGTCATCGATGTCGAGACCAAGCCGTCGATCCGTCCCCGCGACGCCATCGCCTCGGCCGGCAAGACCCTGGTCGAGCTGTTCGGCCTGGCCCGCGAGCTGAACGTCGAGGCCGAGGGCATCGACATCGGCCCGTCGCCGGTCGACGAGCAGCTGGCTGCCGACCTCGCCCTCCCGGTCGAGGACCTGCAGCTGACCGTCCGCTCCTACAACTGCCTCAAGCGCGAGGGCATCCACACCGTGGGTGAGCTCATCAGCCGCTCGGAGCAGGACCTCCTCGACATCCGCAACTTCGGCGCCAAGTCGATCGACGAGGTCAAGGCCAAGCTGGCCGAGATGGGCCTCTCGCTCAAGGACAGCGCGCCGGGCTTCGACCCGCACGCGGCCCTGGCGGCGTACGGCGACGACGACTACGACGACGCGTACGTCGAGGACGAGCAGCTCTGATCCACCCAAATCGGCCCCTCCGGGCCGTCTACCCCGGTACCTGACACGGCCGGAGAGAAACGAGAGACATCATGCCAGCTCCCAAGAAGGGTGCCCGCCTCGGCGGCAGCCCCGCACACCAGAAGCTGATCGTCTCGAACCTCGCCACGGCGTTGTTCGAGCACGGCCGGATCACCACCACCGAGGCGCGCGCCCGCGTGCTGCGGCCGGTCGCCGAGAAGCTGATCACCAAGGCGAAGCGAGGCGACCTGCACAACCGGCGCGAGGTCCTGAAGACCATCCGCGACAAGTCGGTCGTGCACACGCTGTTCACCGAGATCGCGCCGACCTTCGAGGAACGGCCGGGTGGCTACACCAGGATCACCAAGATCGGTCCGCGCAAGGGCGACAACGCCCCGATGGCGGTCATCGAGCTGGTGACCGAGAAGTACGACCCGAAGCCGGTTCGCACCAAGAAGAAGGCCGAGCCCGCGAAGCAGGCCGCCCCGGCGCCCACCGCCGAGGAGGCCGACGAGGCGGGGGCCAGCGAGACCGAGGCCAGCGAGACCGAGGCCCCCGCTGAGACTGAGGCCGAGGAGACCACCGAGGCTCCGGCCGACGAGGTCACCGAGGTCGAGGAGCCCACGGAGGTCGAGGAGACCGACGAGGCTCCGGCCGACGAGGCTGCTGCGGAGTCCGACGAGGACGCCGACAAGGCCTGAGCAACCCTCTGCGCCGCCGACCCGTCAGATGCTTTCTGACGGGTCGGTGTCATTTGCGGGTCCGCCGACCCTCGAGAGGCGTCGCCGTTCCTGCCGGTGGACCTCGTCCTGGATCCGGGCGTTGACCGGGGTCGGGACGCCGTGCAGCCGGCCCAGCAGCACGACCTCACCGGCCCGGAAGTCGACCTCGGTCCCGAAGGTCCCGCGGGCGATGCTCTGGCCCAGGGAGTTGGGCCCGTCGACCTCCGGGCGGTTTTGGAGCAGGTCACCGCGGCGTTCCAGGTCCGCCTCGTGGCTCACGGCGGTGATCCCGGCGGCCACGAGCACCGCCTCGGCCTCGGCACGGACCAGCGGCTTCAGCACGTCGGCCTCGTCCGGCAGCACCGCCGAGACGTCGCCGACGGCGTTGGTGACCAGCTTGCGGTACTTCCAGGCCATGATGTCGGGCCGCGGCACCGACTCGAAGCCGGCCGAGCGCAGGTCGGCGGCCACCCGCTCGGTCAGCTCATCGGTGCCCGACGGGTAGCGGCCCACGTCGAGGATGCCGGGCACCGGGTGACAGCCCTGGACGACGACGCCCGGCTCGAGGTGCTGCGACGGCAGCATCACCGTGAGCCCGTAGGTGCGCGCGAAGCGGCGCAGCGTGGCCGGCTCGTTCGCCACCCCGTTCTGCGCGCACACCACCGGCACACTGGTCGGCGCGTGCCGGACCAGGTCGTCCAGAGCGCCCTCGGTCTGGTGCGACTTCACCGCGAGCACGACGACCGTGTCGTCGTGCCAGTCGATCCCGGCGGCGGAGTCGGTCGCGGGCGCCTGCACGGCGTGCCGCCCGTCCGCGGTGTCGAGCAGCAGTCCGTCCGCCCGGATCCGGGCCAGGTGCTCGCCGCGCGCCACCAGTGTGACGTCGTGGCCGGCGAGGTGAAGGCGGGCGCCGATGACGCCGCCGACGGCCCCGACGCCGTACAGGACGTAGGAGCTCACAGCGTCTCGGGCTGGTTCCGTCGCCAGGCCACGTAGGCGAGCATCCCGCCGCCGGACAGCAGCAGAAGCACCCCGACCAGGGCGAGCGGCTGGCTGTCGGAGGCCACGCCCACCGCTGAGAGCACCAAGCCGGTGAGCAGGTCCGTGAGGGCCGCGATGGCGAGGATCTTCGCGCCCCGCGACGTGCTGGTCAGGTCGGACACGGGCACATCCTTGCACCAGCCGTGGTAGGCACAGGCCCATGGAGCGCGGCGTGCTGGTGGTGGGCGAGTCGCTGGTCGACATCGTGCAGACCCCGAGCGGGAGGCGGCACGAGTACGCCGGCGGGAGCGCCGCCAACGTCGCGGTCGCCCTGGCCCGGCTGGGGCGGCCGACCCGGCTGGCGACGAGCTTCGCGCCGGACCACTACGGCGGGCTGGTCGCCACCCACCTGGAGCGGGCCGGGGTGGCGCTGGCCTGCGATCCGGGCGCGGTGGCCCGCACGTCGACGGCGCTGGCCACGATCGGGACCACCGGCGCCGCGGACTACACCTTCGACCTCGAGTGGCGGCTGTCGCCGGTGTCGGACGACGAGGACCCGCTGGTGGCCCACACCTGCTCGCTCGGGGCGGTGCTGCTGCCCGGCGCCGACGACGTGCGCGCCCTGCTCAGCCGGCTGCGGCAGCGCTCGACGGTGAGCTACGACGTGAACGCGCGTCCCGCCGTGACCGGCACCGGCCCGGACGTGGTGCAGCGGGTCGAGCGGATGGTGGCGGTCGCCGACCTGGTCAAGGCGAGCGACGAGGACCTCGAGGCGCTCTACCCGGAGCGGCCGTACGCCGAGTCGGCGGCCGCGCTGCTGGAGCTCGGACCGGCCGCGGTCGTGGTCACCCGGGGCGCCGAGGGAGCGCTCTGGGTGGACCGGGGGACGCCAGTGGAGATCGCGTCCCGCCCGGTGCAGGTGGCCGACACGATCGGCGCCGGAGACACCTTCGGGGCCGGTCTTCTCGACGCGCTCTGGGAGCGCGGGCGGCTCGGGGCCGAGGGGCGAGCGGCACTGGCCGAGCTGCCACGCGCCGAGGTCGCCGCGGTGCTCGAGCACGCCGCACGGGCCGCGGCCGTGACGGTCTCCCGTCCGGGCGCGGACCCGCCCTACCGGCACGAGCTC
>JAWWPK010000330.1:0-4686 GCA_033854925.1 Nocardioidaceae bacterium
GCCGGCAAGCACGTGCTCTGCGAGAAGCCGCTGGCCAACTCGGTCGCCGAGGCGGAGGCGATGGTCGCCGCCGCGGAGCAGGCTTCGCAGCACGGGGTGCTCGCGATGGTCGGCTTCACCTATCGGCGGGTGCCGGCGATCGCGCTGGCCCGCCGGCTGGTCGCCGAGGGCAGGATCGGCGACGTGCGGCACGTGCGGGCGCAGTACCTCCAGGACTGGATCGCCGACGCGGAGGCCCCGCTCTCCTGGCGGCTGGACAAGGCCAAGGCCGGCTCCGGATCGCTCGGCGACATCGGCGCGCACATCGTCGACCTGACCCAGCACATCACGGGTCAACAGATCACCGAGGTTTCCGGGCAGCTCGAGACGTTCGTCAAGGAGCGGCCCGTCGCCACCGAGGCTGCTGGATCTTCGGGGGCGGGACTGTCGGGCTCGGCCGGCTCCGAGCGAGGCCCGGTCACCGTCGACGACGCCGCGGTGTTCATCGCCCGGTTCACCGGCGGCGGGCTCGGCGTCTTCGAGGCCACCCGGTTCGCCACCGGCCGCAAGAACTCGATCCGCGTCGAGATCAACGGCTCGGCCGGCAGCCTGGCCTTCGACTTCGAGGACATGAACGTCCTCGAGTTCTACGACGCCGCCGAGCCCGACGAGACGGCCGGGTTCCGTCGCATCATCGTCACCGAGCCCACCCACCCCTACGTCGGTTCGTGGTGGCCGCCCGGACACGGGCTCGGCTACGAGCACGGCTTCACCCACCAGGTCGTCGACCTGGTCACCGCCCTCGCCGAAGGCACCCAGCCGAGGCCGTCGTTCGCCGACGGACTCCAGGTGCAAAGGGTGCTGGCCGCCGTCGAGACCAGCTCCGACACCCGTTCCTGGCAGGAGATCCCCACATGACTGCGTTCACACCACGCCCGGAGGACAAGTTCTCGTTCGGCCTCTGGACCGTGGGCTGGCAGGGCGTCGACGTCTTCGGCCCCGCCAGCCGCCCACTCCTGGACCCGATCGAGGCCACCTACAAGCTGGCCGAGCTGGGCGCGGCGGCGGTCACGTTCCATGACGACGACCTGCTGCCCATCGAGGAGAGCCGCGAGGCGACGCTCGAGAAGTTCACAAAGGCGCTCGCGGACACCGGCCTGCGCGCCGAGATGGTGACCACCAACCTGTTCAGCCACCCGGTGTTCAAGGAGGGCGCGCTCACCGCCAACAGTCGCGAGGTGCGCCGCTACGCGCTGGCCAAGGTGCTGCGCAACATCGACCTCGCAGCGAGCCTGGGCGCCGAGACCTTCGTGATGTGGGGCGGCCGCGAGGGCGCCGAGCACGGCGGTGGCAAGAACATCCGGGCGGCCCTCGACCGGTTGGTCGAGGGGCTCAACACCGTCTGCGACTACGTCCGCGAGCAGGGCCACTCGATGCGGTTCGCCATCGAGCCAAAGCCCAACGAGCCGCGCGGCGACATCCTGCTGCCCACCATCGGGCACGCGCTCGCGTTGATCGGCGAGCTCGAGCATCCCGAGATGGTCGGCCTCAACCCCGAGGTCGGGCACGAGGAGATGGCGGGGCTCAACTTCGCGCACGGCATCGCGCAGGCGCTGTGGCACGACAAGCTCTTCCACGTGGACCTCAACGGCCAGCACGGCCCACGGTTCGACCAGGACCTGCGGTTCGGGGCCGGCAACCTGCGCGGCGCCTTCTGGACGGTCGACACCCTGCTGGGCAGCGGCACCGCCAACCGCTACGACGGCTACGTCCACTTCGACTTCAAGCCGCCGCGGGCCGAGGCCATGGACGGAGTCTGGGAGTCCGCCCGCGCGTGCATGCGGAACTACCTGATCCTGCGCGACAAGGTGCAGGCCTTCCGCGCCGATCCCGACGTCGCCGCCGCACTGGTCGCTGCCGGCGTGGGCGAGCTCGACACTCCGACCGTCGCCGAAGGAGAGTCCCTCGACGACCTGCGCGGCGCGTCGTACGACCTCGACACCCTGGGCGCCCGCTCGGTCGCCCAGGAGGCGCTCGACCAGCTCGCGATGGAACACCTGCTCGGCGTCCGCTGAGCGTCCCCGGCCCGATCGATCCAGGAGGAGAACCGATGCCGCGTCCGATCACGCTGTTCACCGGCCAGTGGGCCGACCTGCCCTTCGAGGAGGTGGCCCGGCTCGCCTCCGAGTGGGGGTACGACGGCCTGGAGATCGCCTGCTGGGGTGACCACCTCGACCCGTGGCAGGGCGCCGAGGACGACGCCTACATCCAGGGCAAGCTCGACCTGCTGGAGAAGTACCACCTCCAGGTGTTCGCGATCTCGAACCACCTCAAGGGCCAGGCGGTCTGCGACGACCCGATCGACGCCCGGCACCAGGCGATCCTGTCCTCGAACGTGTGGGGCGACGGTGACCCGGAGGGGGTGCGGCAACGGGCGGCGGAGGAGATGAAGCTGACCGCGAGGACGGCGCAGCGGCTGGGCGTGAGGACCGTGATCGGGTTCACCGGCTCCTCGATCTGGAAGTACGTCGCGATGTTCCCGCCGGCCTCGGAGGAGATGGTGGCCGCCGGCTACCGCGACTTCGCCGACCGCTGGAACCCGATCCTCGACGTCTTCGACGAGTGCGGCGTCCGGTTCGCGCACGAGGTGCATCCCTCGGAGATCGCCTACGACTACTGGACCACCGTCGCGACCATGGAGGCGATCGGCCACCGGGAGGCGTTCGGGTTGAACTGGGACCCGTCGCACTTCGTGTGGCAGGACCTCGACCCGGTGAGCTTCCTCTGGGACTTCAAGGACCGGATCTACCACGTCGACTGCAAGGACACGAAGCTCCAGGTCGGCAACGGCCGCAACGGCCGACTCGGTTCGCACCTGCCCTGGGCAGACCCCCGGCGTGGGTGGGACTTCGTGTCCACCGGCCACGGCGACGTGCCGTGGGAGCAGTGCTTCCGGATGCTCAACACCATCGGCTACGACGGCCCGATCTCGGTCGAGTGGGAGGACGCGGGCATGGACCGTCTGGTCGGTGCGCCCGAGGCGCTGGAGTTCGTGCGCCGGCTCGCGTTCGACGCCCCCGAGGCGGCGTTCGACGCGGCCTTCGCGACCGACAGCTGAGCCGGAGCTAAGCCGCGGGCCAGAGGAAGTCGGCGGCGAGCTCGACCTTGGGCACGGCCACCGTCCCCAGCGGCGGTGGGGTGAACCGAGGGGCGACAGACGTGTAGGTGTGTCCGGTGGGAGTGGTGGTCTCGACGGTGTGCCGGGGGCCCGGGCGCGGTCGGGCGGACCAGCCGTAGGCCTCCTTGGCGATGTTGCAGCCCTCGCACAGGCACTGGCCGTTGGCGGCAGACGTCGCGCCGCCCTCGACATGGGCAGTGGCGTGGTCGGCGTCGCGGGCCGGGGCGTCGCAGTAGCGGGTCCGGCAGCGTGGATCGCGCAGCCGGAGGAACTCGGCGAGCCTGGCGGGGAACAGCCGGGCCTTGGAGTCCATGGCCACGAGGGCTCCGGTGGCTGGGGTCTCGTAGATGCGCCGGACGAACACGTCGACGCCGGCCTCGAGGTGGTCGGCGATCCAGGAGCGGAGCAGCTCGCCGGGGACGGGGCCATAGCCCTCGACCTCCGCCGCACCGTCCGTGCCAGGGTCACCGAGCAGCACCTGCTCGGACACGATCACATTGACCATGAGCGGGCCGGTGGCGACCTCGGCCACGCTCGGGGAGACCACCCGGCTGGTCAGGGTGTCGGCCATGATCTGGCCACGCGAGCGAGGGTCGCCGGCGGCCTTGGCCCGGTCGGCCTCTGCGCTGAGCGCGGCGTGAACGGCGACGCCGTTCTTGACCGACAGCAGGGCCGACAACATCGCCATGGTGTCGGGAGCTGGCCGCAGGCTGGTGTGCCGGTCGGCCTCGGCACGACGGCGGCGCTCGACGAAGGCCTCGGGGTCGAGCGCGTAGGCGCGACGCCGGACCTCGGCCACCAGCTCGCTGTCGCCCATCGCCTCGATCACCGTCGGGTCGGCGGCCAGCTCCGCGTCGATGGTCAGGCGGTCCTCGACGGAGAGGCAGGCGGTCTCGCGGGCGAGCAGGGTGACCCGCCACTCGTTGATCCTGCCGGCCGTCCACGCGGTGGTCGCGCAGGGCAGCTCGGCGGGCGCGATCTTGGCGAGCTGTAGCCGACGCTCCGCTCGGTGCGGCGACTCACGACGCGCGAGCGCCACCTGGTGGGCCACCCCGCGACCCAGCCGTGCGGCCGGCACGCCCCGCGCCGTGGCCGCCGACTGGACCGACGAGTCCAGGTCGACCGAGAGCCTTGCCTGCAAGGCCTGGGCGGCGCAGATGAGCTCCTCTGCCTCGCGGATCGCATCGATGCGTTCGGCATCGGTCATGCCCTCGCCCAGCTCGGCCAGCGCCATCGTGATCTCGCGCAGGTCGAGACCTGGGCGGGCGGAATCGGTCGGGGTTGACATCGTGAGACCGAGTCTACTCGAACATATGTTCGAATACAAGTCAGTTCTCAGATTCCCGGTCAGCGGTCCACGCACGATGACCGCACGGAACGCGGCAGGTCGGACGAAGCCGACAGCGGCAGGAGCGGACGGATCCCCCAACGACGGACGTGTGGGCAATGCCCGCAAGGAGACCTACGCCGGCCGCATGAAACTGACCAGAACCACACCGGCGGGCGGCACCGAGCCATCTCTGCTCGCT
>JAWWPK010000331.1:0-2505 GCA_033854925.1 Nocardioidaceae bacterium
GGAAGTTCCCCAAGGCGTCGATCGTCGAGGCGGTCGAGGCGGCGGGCTTCACCGACGTGGCGACGTACATCAACACCGGCAACGTCCGCTTCGACACCACGCTGCGCTCGCGGGCCAGGATCGAGGCCGCGCTGGAGAAGGCATTCGAGGCCGAGGCCGGGTTCAAGGTCCCCACGATGGTCTTCACCCAGAAGGAGCTGCGCGAGATCGCCGAGCACGCCGCGTCCTTCGACCACATGGGCCGGCACTACGTGTCGCTCTGCAAGGACGTCCCGACCGCGGCCGCGATCAAGAAGCTCGAGGACAGCATCACCACCGACGAGGTGGCCAAGGTCGGCGGCCGAGCGGTGCACCTGCTGCTCGGCGACAACTACCACGAGGCCAGGCTCACCAACGCCGCCGTGGAGAAGTACCTCGGCGTCGCGACGAACCGAAACCTGACGGTGATCAGGGCGCTGGCCGAGAAGTGGGGCTGACCTGATAGGAACGGGTCGGCGACCTGCCAGGGTCGTCCACCTCGGAACCTCACACTCTCGGGAGCTCGCATGCCTTCGTTCGACGACCCGTTTCGCCGTCCGGTCGACCACGACCCGCACTGCTGCCCGCCGGTGGTCGGCCGCCCCGACCCTGGCGTCGAGGGCTCGGGGCTCGCGGCCGGCCGGCGCGGCCTCCTCACCGGTGCCGCCGCTCTGGCGGCCGCCGGCTGGGCCGCCCCCGCACTCGCGGACGACGACGAGGACGAGCGCTCCGCCCACGGCCACGGACGGGTGCGGTCCAGGCTGACGATCCTCGGCACCACCGACCTGCACGGCAACGTCTTCAACTGGGACTACTACGGCAACAAGGAGTACGACGACAAGGCCCACAACGACATCGGCATCGCCAAGATCGCGACGCTGGTCAAGGCGGCCCGCAAGGACCTCCGCAAGCGAAAGCGGCCGGTGCTGATGCTCGATGCCGGCGACACCATCCAGGGCACCCCGCTGGCCTACTACTACGCCCGCATCGACCCGATCCTCAAAGGCGCGGTCCACCCCATGGCCACCGCCATGAACTTGCTGAAGTACGACGCCGCGGCGCTCGGCAACCATGAGTTCAACTACGGAATCGACACGCTGCGCAAGTGGGAGTCGCAGCTCGACCACCCGCTGATCGGCGCCAACGTCGTCGACCCCTCGACCGGGCTGCCGGTCTTCAAGCCCTACGTCATCAAGAAGCTCAGGGTGAAGGGCCGCAAGCTCAAGGTCGGCATCCTGGGCCTGGTCACCCCCGGCGTCGCGATCTGGGACAAGGCCAACGTCTCCGGGAAGATGAACTTCGTCGGCCTGGTCGAGCAGGCGAAGAAGTACGTGCCCGAGCTGAAGAAGAAGGGCTGCGACATCGTGATCGTCTCGGCCCACTCCGGCGCCGACACGTCCTCGTCGTACGGCGACGCGCTGCCCTACCCCGAGAACGCCTCGTCGCTGGTGGCCCAGCAGGTGCCCGACATCGACGCGATCCTCGTCGGCCACGCCCACGTCGAGATTCCGCAGCGCTACGTCACCAACGCGACCACGGGCAAGCAGGTGCTGCTGTGCGAGCCCTACTACTGGGGGATGCGGCTGGCGGTCATGAACCTCAGCATCCACTACCACGAGCACAAGAAGAAGTGGACCGTGGTCAAGGGCCAGAGCCACCTGCTCAACTCCAACACCGCCAAGGAGAACGGCAAGGTCGCCAGGGCGGTCCGCGCACAGCACGACAAGGTCGTCTCCTACGTCAACGCCCCGATCGGCACCTCGACCAAGCTGCTGTCCGCGGCCCGGTCGGTCGTGGAGGACGTGCCGATCATCGACTTCATCCAGTACGTCCAGGCCGGCGCGGTGAAGGCGGCGCTGACCGGTTCTGACGCCAGTCTCCCGGTGCTCTCCGAGGCGGCGCCGTTCAGCCGGACCGCGTCGTTCCCGCAGGGGCAGGTGAGCGTCCGCAACGTCGCGGGGCTCTACATCTACGACAACACCCTGCTCGGCGTGAAGATCACCGGCGCCGACGTGAAGGCCTATCTCGAGTTCTCGGCGGCGTACTTCAAGAAGCAGAACACCAGCTGGCCCTACACGATCGCCCAGCTCACCAACGCGGTCACCGCGTCGGCGCCCACCGGCACCCCGGACTACAACTTCGACTCGATCCGGGGGCTCGACAAGCACCTCACCTACCGGATCGACGTGGGCAAGGACGTCGGCAGCCGCATCCTCGACCTGAAGTACGACGGCGTGGCGATCGACCCGGCCGCGCAGTTCGTGCTGGCGGTCAACAACTACCGGCAGTCCGGCGGCGGCGGCTTCCCGGCGGTCAAGACCGCGCCGGTGGTCTACAACGCCCAGGTCGAGATCCGGCAGCTGCTCATCGACTGGGTGACCGCCAACCACACGATCGACGTCGACACCCCGCCGACGCAGTTCACCGCCGACTGGAAGCTCGCCTACAACGGCGTGGACATCCCCGGCAACCAGATCACCTGACGGT
>JAWWPK010000332.1:0-9396 GCA_033854925.1 Nocardioidaceae bacterium
CGTCAGCGCTGCGCGCTTCCTCGCCCACTGCGGCTGGCCCACCGCTGGTCGAGCTTGTCGAGACCTCCGCAGCCTGCGCTGGGACTCGACTGCCTCAGCCCTCGTCGGCCGCGCGCAGCCCCGGCTCGGAGACGGTGACCTGGAGCAGTCGGAGGGCCGACGCGACGTCGGGGACGTCGAGGACGCGCATGCCGTCGACGATCCAGGACTCGGGGGAGCGCGGGCCCGTCTTGGTGCGGTCGCTCGGGACGACGGCGACGCGAAACCCGAGCCGGGCGGCCTCGGCCAGTCGCTGCGGCAGGTCGCGGACCCGGCGCAGCTCGCCGGCCAGCCCGATCTCGCCCATCGCGACCACTCCGGACGGCGGGGCCACGCCGAGGGTGGCCGAGCCGATCGCGACCGCGACGGCGAGGTCGCTGGCCGGCTCGTGGAGCCGGGCGCCGCCGACGGTCGAGGCGAACACGTCGTAGGAGTGCAGCCGGATCTTGCAGTGCTGCTGGAGGACGGCGAGAACCATCGCGATGCGGGAGGAGTCGAGCCCCGACGTGGTGCGGCGCGGCCGCTCCAGCGGCGAGGGTGTGACGAGGGCCTGGACCTCGGCGAGCATCGGGCGCCGGCCCTCCATGGTCACGGCGACGCAGGTGCCGGGCACCTGGCCGCTCTGGTGCTCGACGAACAGGCCGGTCGGGTCGGTGACCGCGGTGATGCCGTCGGGGCCGAGGTCGAAGCAGCCGACCTCGTCGATCGGGCCGAAGCGGTTCTTCATGGCCCGGACCATCCGGAACCGGGAGTTGCGGTCGCCCTCGAAGTGGAGGACCACGTCGACGAGGTGCTCGAGGACCCGCGGGCCGGCGATGGCGCCGTCCTTGGTGACGTGGCCGACGAGCACCGTGGTGATGTTGCGGGTCTTGGCGACCCGGATCAGCGCGGCCGCGACCTCCTTGACCTGGGTGACGCCACCCGGGACGCCCTCGATGCCCGAGGCGCCGATGGTCTGGATCGAGTCGACGACCAGGAGGGTCGGCCGGACCTCCTCGATGTGCGTCAGCACCGCGCCGAGATCGGTCTCGGCGGCAAGGTAGAGCTCGGCGTGCACGCCGTTGGTGCGGTCGGCCCGCAGCCGGACCTGGGCGGCCGACTCCTCGCCGGTGACGTAGAGGACCCGCCGCCGCACCCGGGCAGTCTGCGCCGCGACCTCGAGGAGAAGGGTGCTCTTGCCGACGCCGGGCTCACCGGCCAGCAGGATCGCGGCGCCGGGCACCAGCCCGCCGCCGAGGACCCGGTCGAGCTCGGGCACGCCGCAGGTGCGGGAGGTCGACTCCTCGATGGAGACCTCGCCGATCGGGACCGCCGGGGCGCTCACCGGACTCGCGGAGGCGCGCAGCGTCGGGGCGGCCGCCTCGGCCACCGAGCCCCACGCCTGGCACTCGCCGCAGCGGCCCACCCACTTCGCGGCCTCCCAGCCGCACTCGGTGCAGCGGTAGGCAGGACGGGTGTTGGACTTGGACACGGCAGCAACCTAGGTGGCCCCGCCGACAGCCCGCGGGAGCCGCTCCGGGACCACCCGGACCCCCAGGGGTGAGCCGGGCGTTATCCTCTCTTGGAACGATCCAGAGCCCGTCGGTTGCCAGCTCCAGGGGAGGGGACGTGTCGCGCACCATGAGCCGTCCGCCCGTGACCCCACCGACCCTGGCCGACGTCGCCGAACGGGCGGGCGTCTCCCGGCAGACCGTCTCCAACGCGGTCAACAATCCCGACCTGCTCCGCCAGGACACCCTGCACCGGGTCCAGGAGGCGATCGCGGAGCTCGGCTACCTGCCCAACCGCGCCGCCCGCAACCTGCGCACCCGCGCCTCGCACCTGATCGGCCTGCCCATCAAGGCTGCCGAGGAGGGCACCGCCAACGCCGCGATGGACCGCTTCGTCCACTCGCTGGTCGACTCCTCCCGCGAGGCCGGCTACCACGTGCTGCTCTTCTCCGGCACTCGCACCGGCAAGGCCGAGGACGAGCTGCCGGCGTACGACGACCTGTTGCGCTCCACCGCGGTCGACGCGTTCGTGGTCACCGACACCTACCTCGGCAACCCGCAGGCGGCCTGGCTCAACGAGCGGCGCGCGCCGTTCGTGGCCTTCGGCCGGCCGTGGAACGACCCCCACGCCCGGCACCCGTGGGTCGACGTCGACGGCGCCGCCGGCGGGGACATGGCGACCTCACACCTCATCGAGCGCGGCCACCGCCGCATCGCCTGGATCGGCTGGCGCAAGGACTCGTTGCTGGGCGAGGACCGGCGGGCCGGCTGGTCGCAGGCGATGCGCTCGCGCGACATCCCGACCACCGGGCTGGCCTCGCGGGTGGAGGACACCATCGCGTCGGGTCGCGAGGCGAGCGCCGTACTCCTCGACGAGGCGCAGCCCACGGCGTTCGTGTGCGCCTCCGACACCTTGGCCATGGGCGTCCTGCACACGCTGGCCGACCGCGGCCTGCGCGCCGGCGCGGACATCGCGGTCACCGGCTTCGACGACTCCCAGGTCGCCCAGACCGTGCCGCCCGGCCTGACTTCGGTCCGGCTGCCGCTCGAGGAGGTCGCGGTCGAGGTGGTCAAGGCCCTCGAGGGGCTGCTCGGCGCGCCGCCCTCGGTCAAGCCCGGCGTCCTGCTCACGCCGACGCTTGTCGTGCGCGGGTCGAGCTAGCAGAGTCCGCGCGAGGGACGAGCGCGGGCTCGTCGCTAGTGAAGGTTGAGCAAGCCCCGCAACCGTGGAACGTGGTTGCGACGGGCGCGTCGAAGCCACGTAACCCGGGGCTGGGACTTCAGTAGCGCTTCGACCACAGGTTGACCGCGTAGTCGACCCCGGTGCCCTCGTGCTCGGCCAGGATCGCCGCGGCAGTGGCGGCGTCGAACTCGATGCGTACGACGGACTCCAGGTCGGCGCGCGACGAGAACCGCCACCCCATCTCCACCGGGGTGCGGGTCCAGCCGCGCGTGGACCAGAACGTCTCGATGACCTCGGAGGGGGGCAGCTTGGGGTAGCCACGCCGGAACCACCCGCCGAACGTCGACCGGGTCGAGTCGTTGTCGATCACCAGGGCGACCCCGCCGCGGCGTACGACGCGGGCCAGCTCGGCCAGCCCGGGCTCGCAGCCCGGCCCGAAGAAGTAGGCCCAGCGCGCGTGCACCACGTCGACCGACGCGTCCGGCAGCGGGAGTGCCTGCGCGGTGCCAGGGTGGACGGTCACGGTGGGGAGTGCCCGGGTGCGGCGCCGGGCGAGTGCGACCAGGTCGGGATGGGGCTCCACTCCGGTGACGCTGGTGGCGGTCGACGCGAACCGCGGCAGGTGGAACCCGGTCCCGCAACCGAGGTCGAGGACGTCGCGGCCGGACCAGTCGACGAGCGAGAGCATCGCCGCCCACAGCCGGCCGTCGGGGTCTGAGGCGCGGTTCTCGACCTCGTACGTCGCCGGGTGGTGCCAGATGTTGGGACTCGGACGAGTCCCGTGGGGCAGCTGCTCGTTCAGATGCGAACGAGGCCGCGGGGCGTCTGCACCTGCACGGCGATGATGCCCGGGGTGCCGTTGGGCGCGGCCCACTCGACCTTCACGTCCTCGAGCGGCGCCTCGACCGTCTCGCCGAGCCACTCGCTCACCCGCTGCGGGTCACCGGCGATCTCGAGGCAGGCCAGCGAGTAGTTCTCGTCGGCACCGAAGCTCGGGTGCAGCTCGTCGGGGCTCTCCCACTGGATGAAGAACGGCAGCTGCGGGTCGGCGATCAGGCCGTTGACGCCGATCTGCTTCCAGCGCAGCTCGGTGCCGTCGGGGCGGTGCCTGTTGCCGACCACGGCCTCACGGCCGAGGCGGTGCTCGGCCACCGCAATGTCGTCGACCGCGACGACCCAGCCGAGCCAGCCGCCACCGAGTGCGGAGCGCGCGCGGACGGCCTGGCCGAACGGCGCCTTGTCGGAGGCGGGGTGGTCGAGGACCTCGACCACCTCGAGGTAGGTGTGGTCCGCCAGCGGCAGCACCATGTTGCTCGTGCCGAACCGCGGGTGCACGCCACCGTCGACGAACTCGGTGCCCAGCAGACCGCCGATGCGCTCTGCCGTCGCAGCCAGGCCGTCGGGTCCGGCGGCGAACGAGAGGTGGTCGAGGCGCATGCAGAGATTGTGAATGGCAACTCGGCCGGCAACCAAAGCGGGGTCGTTGTCTCTTGACGTCGAGATGGTTGCGCAGCCGCCCGCGAGGAACGAGCGGGGGGCGTGGGCGCAACCAGGTTGAGCAAGCCCGACGGCCGAGCTTTGAAAGGCCGTGACGGGCGGGTCGAAACCCCCGCAGCCCGCGCGCGGAGGTGATTGACCCCGTGCAGGCAACCGTCAGGACGAGGTCAGGAACGCGGGTCGGCGGGGTGGATCGCCAGCGCCGACCGCGACCGCAGGTGTGCCTCGCAGTGCCGCACCAGCTCGTCGTACGCCGCCTTGCCCATCAGCTCGGTGAGCTCGGCCGCGCTGCTGACGAAGAGCGGCTCGGGTGCGGTGTGCGCCTCGGTGTTGCCGGTGCAGTACCAGTCGAGGTCGTGGCCACCCGGGCCCCAGCCGCGACGGTCGTACTCGGTGATCGACACCTCGGTGTACTCGCGGCCGTCCTGGAGCTTGACGGTGCGGAACGTACGCCGGATCGGCAGCTGCCAGCAGACGTCCGGCTTGGTCTCGAGCGGGTTCTTCTCGAGCACGAAGGCCAGCGCGTGCAGTGCGCAGCCGGCGCCGAGGTGGAAGTCGTTGCGGTTGTGGAAGATGCACGCCGACTGGCCGTCGTAGTCGACGACCATGGTCTTGCGCTCGCCCTCGTCGTCGACGTCGATCCAGTCGTCCTTCTTGATCTTCTTCTTGGGGCTGCCGTCCTTCCGGGACGGCCGGAACTGCCACAGGGTCTCGTCGAGCATCCCGACGTGGTCGGCGACTCGCTTCTCGTCTTCCTTGTCCGCGAAGTGCGCGCCGAGGGCGCAGCAGCCCACGTCGGGCGACTCCTTGTAGATGCCCTGGCAGCCCTGGCCGAAGATGCAGTGGTAGCTCGACGTGAGCCAGGTCAGGTCACAGCGCATCACCTCCGACTCGTCGTCGGGGTTGGCGAACTCGACGAACGCACGCGGGAACACCAGGTCGACCTCGGGCACCGCCTCAGCCTACGGGCGAGTACCGCGCTAGTACGTTGGACCTATGCGGGTAGGCGTCCTGGACATCGGCTCCAACACCGGACACCTGCTCGTGGTGGACGCCCACGGCGGCGCCGCCCCGCTGCCGGCGTACTCCTTCAAGCAGCCGCTCCGGCTGGCCGAGCACCTCGACGAGGGCGGTGACGTGTCGCAGACGGGGATCGACGCCCTGACCGCCTTCACCGCCGAGGCGCTGCGGGTGGCCGAGGACAAGGGCTGCGAGGACATCCTCGGCTTCGCTACCTCCGCGGTGCGCGACGCGGGCAACAGCGAGGAGGTCCTGGAGCACGTCCAGGAGCGCACCGGCGTCATGATCGACGTGCTCGCGGGCGAGGACGAGGCGCGGCTGACCTTCCTGGCCGTACGCCGCTGGTTCGGCTGGTCGGCCGGCCGGCTCGCGGTCTTCGACATCGGCGGAGGTTCCCTCGAGATCGCGGGCGGAGGGGACGAGGCGCCCGACGTGGCCTGGTCACTGCCGCTGGGCGCCGCCCGGCTGGCCCGCTCGCACTTCCGTGACGGCGTCGCCGACGAAGGAACCGTGCGCGAGCTGCGCCGCGAGATCCGCGCCGAGATCGCCCACGACGCCGGCCACCTGCTCCGCGGTGGGCCGCCCGACCGCGCGGCCGCGACCTCGAAGACGTTCCGCTCGCTGGCCCGCATCTGCGGCGCCGCGCCGTCGACCGACGGCGCCCTCGTCCCGCGCACCCTGCCGCTCGCCGCGCTGCGCGAGTGGATCCCCAAGCTGGTGGCGATGGCGCCCGAGGAGCTCGCCGACCTGCCCGGGGTCTCGGGGAGCCGGGCCCACCAGATCGTGCCGGGCGCACTGGTCGCCGAGGGCTGCATGGACATCTTCGACCTCACCGAGCTCGAGATCTGCCCGTGGGCGCTGCGCGAGGGCGTGATCCTCGAACGTCTCGACCAGCTCTCGGTGCTCGGCTCTTGACGCGGATCGGGCTCTCCTCGTCCTCGGTCTACCCCGAGTCGTCCGCGCACGCCTTCGGGTACGCCGCGAGCCTCGGCTACGACGCCGTCGAGGTGATGGTGATCGACGCGCTCTCCCAGTCGATCTCCGCGGTCAAGCAGCTCTCCGAGCACCACGAGATGCCGGTGTCGGCGATCCACTCGCCCTGCCTGCTGTTCACCCAGCGGGTCTGGGGCACCGAGCCCTGGGGCAAGCTCGAGCGGTCCGCGGAGATGGCGCAGGCGGTTGGCGCCGAGGTGGTCGTCGTACACCCGCCGTTCCGCTGGCAGAAGGAGTACGCCCGCGACTTCGTCAACGGCATCGCCGCCCTCGAGGAGTCGACGGGGATCGCGTTCGCGGTCGAGAACATGTACCCCTGGCGCGCGTCCTCGAAGCGCGGCATGGAGATGTACCTGCCCGGCTGGGACCCGTCCGCCGAGCCGTACGCCAACACCACGATCGATCTCTCGCACGCCTCGATCGCCGCCGACGACCCGATCGCGATGGCCGAACGGCTCGGCAGCCGGCTGCGCCACATCCACCTCACCGACGGCAGCGGGTCTGCCAAGGACGAGCACCTGGTGCCCGGCCGCGGCACCGTCGGCGCCGCGGAGTTCCTCCGCCACGCCGCGCGCACCGGCTTCCGCGGCGAGATCGTGGTCGAGATCAACACCCGCAAGGCCTCCACGCGCGAGGAGCGGGAGAAGGACCTGCGCGAGTCGCTTGAGTTCGCGCGCGAGCACTTCTTCGCGGCCGCCTCGGGCTGACCCGTCGCGGGAGCCCGTCCGTACGCTGTCGGGCATGCCCACCCCGGCCCGCCGCGGGCGCAGGCCCGGCTCGCCGGACACCCGCGCCACGATCCTGGCGGAGGCCCGGGCCCTCTTCGCCGCCAACGGCTACGCGGGCACGTCGGTGCGCGCGATCGCCACCGCGGCCGGGGTCGACGCGGCGCTGGTGCACCACTACTTCGGCACCAAGGACGACCTGTTCCTCGCTGCCCTGCGGGTGCCGCTCGACCCGCGCGAGGTGCTGGCACCCGTCGGGGCCGGCGGCCTCGACGGTGCGGGCGAGCGGCTGGCGCGGACCTTCCTCTCGGTCTGGGACGACGAGCAGACCCGGCTGCCGCTGCTGGCCCTGGTCCGCGGCGTCCTGGAGCCCGGCGGCGAGCGCCTGGTCAGCGACGGGTTCCTGCGCATCGTGCTCGGCCCCGTCGGCACCGCGCTCGGCGTCGACCAGCCCGAGCGGCGGATGGGGCTGGTCGCCTCGCAGCTGATCGGGCTGGTGATGGCGCGCTATGTCCTGAAGCTCGAGCCGCTCGCGTCGACGCCGGCCGAGGAGCTCGTGGCGACGTACGCCCCGACGCTGCAGCGCTACCTCGAGATGCCGCTCGGCTGATCCCACCTGCCCCAACCGTGCTTGTAACTCCGTGTTACGTCGTCTAGGTCCGTGTTCAAACACCGTGCTAGTCACCCGAACACGGAGTTACAAGTTGCGGAGGCCGACCCCGCTGCGGCATAATTCATCACATGGTGAATAAGTCGGTGATCGAGGTGCGCGGACTGACGGTGGTGCGCGACCGACCGGTGCTGGACGGGCTCGACCTGACGATCGGGTCGGGCGTCACCGGGCTGCTCGGTCCGAGCGGGTGCGGCAAGTCGACCCTGCTCCGCGCGGTCGTCGGCGTGCAGCAGACCCATGGCGGAACGGTCACCGTGCTCGGTGAGCCCGCCGGGAGCCCGCCGCTGCGCAGGCGGATCGGCTACGTCACCCAGGAGCCGAGCGTGTACGACGACCTCACCGTCGCCGAGAACCTGCGCTTCTTCGCCCGCGTGCTCGGGTGCGCTGACTCCGAGGTGGACAAGGCGATCGACGCGGTCGACCTCCGCACGCACGCGGGGGCGCTGGTGGGCCGACTCAGCGGCGGCCAGCGGTCGCGGGCCAGCCTCGCGGTCGCACTGCTCGACAGCCCGGACCTGCTGGTGCTCGACGAGCCCACCGTGGGCCTCGACCCGGTGCTCCGCCGAGACCTCTGGAAGCTGTTCCACGAGCTCGCCGACGGCGGCGCCGCGGTCCTCGTCTCGAGCCACGTGATGGACGAGGCCGAACGCTGCGACCAGCTGCTGCTCATGCGCGAGGGCGTGATCCTGGCCCAGGACACCCCCGACGCGATCAAGAAGCAGGCCGGTGCCGACGACGTCGAGGCGGCGTTCCTCACCCTGGTCGAGGCTGAGTCATGACGCCCCGGATCACGCTCGCGGTGGCGCACCGGGTGCTCACCCAGCTCCGCCGCGACCACCGCACGGCGGCGATGCTGCTGGTGCTGCCCTGTCTGCTGATCACGCTGATGTGGTGGATGTTCCAGGACTCCCTCGGCGACCCGTTCGGACGGTTCGGGCCGGCGCTGCTGGCGATGTTCCCGTTCATCGTGATGTTCCTCGTGACCAGCGTGACCACGCTGCGCGAGCGCTCCAGCGGCACCTTGGAGCGGCTGCTGGCGATGCCGATGGGCAAGCTCGACTTCCTGCTCGGGTACGCCGTCGCGTTCGGCATCGTGGCCGCGCTCCAGTCGCTGCTCGCCGTGACCGTCTCCGTCGGGCTGCTCGGCCTGGACATCCAGGGCCCGGTCTGGCTGCTCGGTGTGGTCGCGGTCGCGGACGCCGTGCTCGGCTCGGCGCTCGGCCTCTTCGTCAGCGCCTTCGCCCGGACCGAGTTCCAGGCGGTTCAGTTCCTGCCCGCGATCGTGTTTCCCCAGATCCTGCTCTGCGGGCTGTTCGTGGCCCGCGACGCGCTGCCGCCGGTGCTGCACGCCGTCAGCGACGTGCTCCCGCTCTCCTACGCCGTGGACGCGATGACCCATCTCACCCGTGGCACCGACACCGGCGCGGTCTGGACGGACGTCCTCGTGGTGGCGGCGTTCGCGCTGGCTGCCCTGGGCCTCGGCGCGGCGACCCTGCGCCGCCGTACGCCGTAGTGGACGTAGCCTGTCGGCATGGCGTTGTTGGCCCGACCGCTGCTCATGCTGAGCCGCAGCGAGATGGTGAAGAAGCTGGTCAGCACGATGCCGGTCTCGGCAGGGATCGTGCGCAGCTACGTCCCCGGGGAGACGACCGAGTCGGTGGTCGAGGCGGCGGCCCGGCAGGTCGACGAGGGGATCCGGGCGAGCCTCGACTTCCTCGGTGAGGACATCCTCGACTCCGACCAGGCCGACGCCACCGTGACGGCGTACCTCGATGC
>JAWWPK010000333.1:0-2759 GCA_033854925.1 Nocardioidaceae bacterium
CGTCTGCTTCGACGTCGAGGACCTCGACGCGGCCTGCGCCGGCGCTGAGGCGGCCGACGTCCCGGTGCTGATGCGCGGCTCGATGATGGACGGCGAGATCGAGTTCGCCTACGTCGACGGCTCGGCCGGCGGAGCGCCGTACGTGGAGCTGGCAAGGATCGGTCCGCAGATGCGTGAGTTCTACGCCGCCGTGAAGGCCCAGTCACAAGCCCAGTCACAGACCCAAGCACAGGAGGGCAGCCGATGAGCTCGGACCAGGTCGCCGTGGTCACCGGGGTCGGCACCGGCTCGCTGGGCGAGGCGATCGCCTCGTCGCTGCGGGAGCTCGGGTTCCGGGTGCTGACCTCGACCCGGACCTGCCCGACCGCCGCCGACACCCACGCGATGGAGCTGACCAGCCGGGACTCTGTCGCGGCCTTCGCCGGCTGGGTGCAGGAGAGCACCGAACGGCTGGACGTGCTGGTCAACAACGCCGGAGTCCACCTCGACCTGCGCTCCGCCTGGCACGAGCCGCACCTGGTCGACGGCATGGAGGTGCACTGGCGCACCAACTACCTGGGCACCGCCCAGCTGACCCGGCTGCTGGTCCCGATGATGCTGGCCACCGCAGACGAGTACGGCGAGGCCCGGGTGGTCAACGTCGTCTCCAAGCTGCACGCCCGAGGCCGCAACGACGGTCTCGACGGCAACCTCACGCCGTACGACTCCTGGACGGCGTACGGCACCTCCAAGCTGGCGCTGGTGCACGAGGCGCACGAGATCGAGCGGTTGTACGGCCAACGGGGGCTGCACGGCTACTCGGTCCACCCGGGCTCGGTGGCCACCAACATCGCCGACCGCGGCCTCGAGACCGCACCGCTGCTGGGGAAGCTCCGGAAGCTGGCCGGTCCGCTGGAGCGGCGCGCCCTCAAGTCGCCCTCGGACGCCGCCCGGTCGGTGGTCTTCTGCGCCACCTCGCCGCAGGCCGAGCCCGGTCGCTACCACCGCTCCTCGGCACCGAGCACGCCCTCGGAGGACGCCCAGGACGAGGAGGCCGGCCGGATCCTGTGGGAGAACACCTCGCGCTGGTGCGCTGGTTGAATACCCCCGCAAATTTCGCGGTGGTGGTGCGTGCGGCGCGCCGTGCACCGACACACCCGTCACTCTGGTAACAAGAGACACGTACCTGTGCCCACTTCCCCAGCTCGACAGGACGGACCCACCATGAACAAGGGCGTGCTCGCCGTGCTCGTGGTCTTCTTCGGCTTCTGGATGTTCACCGACCCGCACGGCCTGGCCGGCTTCACGCAGTCCACCGGCGACGCGGTCGCGGGGTGGGGCCAGAAGCTGTTCACCTCGCTCATCGCGTTCCTCGGCGACCTGTGAGCGGTAGCCACCCTTGAGCCTGCTCACTCGGATCACCGAGCCGGACGTCGGTCGCTACCTGCTGCGTGACGAGGACGAGGTGGTGGTCGACGAGGTGCGCCGGCACTGGATCGTCTACGTGCTCCCGGTCGCGGAGCTGTGGCTCGCGCTCGTCCTGATGTTCGTCGGAACGTTCGTGATCCAGCCCGCCGACCCCGGCGGCTGGCTGGTGCTCGTCGGCCTCGCGCTGACGCTGCATGCCGCCTGGGTGACGGTGCGCGAGCGCCGCGAGTGCTTCGTGGTCACGAACATGCGGGTCTTCCGGCTGCACGGCGTCCTCTCGACGCACCGCGCCACCATGCCGTTGAGCCGGATCCTCGACATCACGGTCGACAAGCCGATCGTCGGCCGCATCCTCGGCTTCGGCCACCTCACCTTCGAGTCCGCCGCCCAGGACCAGGGGCTGCGCGACATCAAGTACGTCGCCCGCCCCGACCAGCGCGACCTCAAGATCCAGCGCGTGGTCCAGGTGGTCGGCCTCCGCGGACCCCGCGTCCACCAACGCTGAGCGCTGTCCGCGCCCGCGGCTAACCTCGCCGCGTGGTCACTGCTGACGACGTACGGGCGGTGGGGCTGGCGCTGCCGCGCGCCTATGAGCGAATGATCCGCGGGCGCTGGAAGCTCAAGGTCGGCCAGATCGTCTTCACGGCCTTCAGCAGGGACGAGACCGACATGGGGTTCGGGTTCCCCAAGGCCGAGCGGGACGGGCTGATCGAGTCCGACCCCGACACGTTCTTCCTGCCGCCGACCAGCGACCTGCGCTACCAGTGGGTCTGCGCGCACCTCGACCGCCTCGACCACGAGGAGATGCGCGAGTTCGTGACCGAGGCGTGGCGGATGTGTACGCCGAAGATGCTGCACGAGCTCCCGGAGCAGCCGGCGCCGACCGCAGCCGCGTGGGCCGCGATGGATGCGGGGGAGTGGGGCGAGCTGCGGCCGCTGCTCCATCGCTACCTGCACTGGCGCGACGGCGACCTGGCGCTGCGCGGCCGGACCACGGTGCTGCGCCACCTGCAGCAGGTCCCGACGCCGAAGCCTCCGACCGACGTCGAGGTCCGCGACGGCCAGCTCTACCGCTGGCGCCGATGACGCGGCCTGACGAGGTCTCTCTAGGATTGGCGGCATGACGCAGCAGCCTTTCTCGCGCCCGGGTGCGATCGACCTCTCCGGGCTCACGCGACCCGCTGCTGGTGCCGGCCAGGGCGCCCCGGGCGGTGGGGGCGGGGCGCCCGCGGGTGGGTCGTCGTACTGGCTGGAGATCACCGAGGAGACCTTCCAGCCCACCGTCGAGGCCTCGCTCACGGCACCGGTCCTGCTCGCGTTCTACTCGCCGACCCGGCTTGCGGAGAGCGAGC
>JAWWPK010000334.1:0-5505 GCA_033854925.1 Nocardioidaceae bacterium
CATGGAGCTCCTGGCGCTCGGCGACGTGCACCGCTTCGACCCCGAGCAGGCCTGGCTGCAGCGGCCCGCGCGCGACCGGCTGCGGGTCCCGATCGGCACCGGTGACGGCGGCTCCGTGGTGCACCTCGACATCAAGGAGTCGGCCCAGCAGGGCATGGGCCCGCACGGCCTGGTGATCGGCGCGACGGGCTCCGGCAAGTCGGAGTTCCTGCGGACGCTGGTGCTCGGGCTGGCCATGACGCACTCGCCCGAGCACCTCAACATGGTGCTGGTCGACTTCAAGGGCGGTGCGACGTTCTCCGGCATGTCCGAGCTGCCGCACGTCTCCGCGGTGATCACCAACCTCGCCCAGGAGCTCACCCTCGTCGACCGCATGCAGGACGCGCTGAGCGGCGAGATGGTGCGCCGCCAGGAGCTGCTCCGCGAAGCCGGCAACTTCGCCTCGATCCGCGACTACGAGAAGGCGCGAGCCACCGGCCCCATCGACGGCACTGTGCTCCAGCCGATGCCGTCGCTCTTCATCGTGGTCGACGAGTTCTCCGAGATGCTGGCGGCCAAGCCCGAGTTCATCGACCTGTTCGTCGCCATCGGCCGGCTGGGCCGCTCGCTCGGTCTGCACCTGCTGCTCGCCTCGCAGCGGCTCGAGGAGGGCCGGCTCCGCGGGCTGGAGTCGCACCTGTCCTACCGGGTCGGGCTGCGCACCTTCTCGGCGCAGGAGTCGCGCGCGGTGCTCGGCGTCCCTGACGCCTACGAGCTCCCGCCGATCCCGGGGCTCGCCTACCTCAAGCCGGACCCGACGACGATGCAGCGGTTCAAGGCGGCCTACGTCTCCGGGCCGCCGTCCGGCCGGATGCGCGTACGCCGTGAGGGCGGCAAGCTGCAGGGCATCCTGCCGTTCACCATCTCGGAGGTGCTGAAGCTCGACGTCCCGGTCGACGAGCCGGAGCCCGAGCCGACGCCGGTCGACACCGGCGACCAGCAGTCGCTGCTCGACCTCGCGGTCGACCAGATGGTCGGCCATGGCCCCGCGGCCCCCCAGGTCTGGTTGCCGCCGCTCGACGTACCGGACACCCTCGACGAGCTGATGCCAGGCCTCGCGGTGGACCCGCAGCTCGGCCTGGTGTCGCGGGAGTGGCGGGCACTCGGTGGCCTCGTCGTACCCCTCGGCACCGTGGACCGCCCCCGCGAGCAGCGGCGCGACACCCTCTCGGTCGACCTGTCCGGCGGCGCCGGCCACCTCGCCGTGGTCGGCGGCCCGCGCAGCGGCAAGAGCACGACGCTGCGGTCGGTCGTGGCCGGCATGGCGCTGACGACCACCCCGCAGGAGACGCAGCTCTTCGTGCTCGACTTCGGCGGCGGCGCGTTCGCCGGGATGGCCGGGCTGCCGCACGTGGCCGGCATCGGCACCCGCTCCGAGCCCGACGTGGTGAGCCGGATCATTGCCGAGGTGACCGGCATCGTGGACCGGCGCGAGGCGTACTTCCGGTCCAACGGCATCGACTCGATCGAGACCTACCGGTCGCGGCGCGCGCAGGGCCGCGTGGACGACGGCTACGGCGACGTGTTCCTGGTCGTCGACGGCTGGAGCACGCTGCGCGCCGACTTCGACGACCTCGAGCTGGAGATCCAGCAGCTCTCGACGCGCGGCCTCACCTTCGGCCTGCACATCGTGGCCGCGACCAGCCGGTGGGCGGACTTCCGGGCCGCGATGCGCGACATGTTCGGCAGCCGGCTCGAGCTGCGGCTCGGCGACCCCCTGGACTCCGAGATCGACCGCCGGATCGCGTCGCTGGTGCCGCAGAACCGCCCGGGTCGCGGCCTGGTGGCGAGCAAGCTGCACTTCCTCACCGCGCTCCCCCGCATCGACGGCGATGCGAAGGCCACCACGCTCGGCGACGGCGTCGACGACCTGGTTCGCCGGGTCGCCGAGGGCTGGACCGGGCCGGCCGGACCCAAGCTGCGGCTGCTCCCGGAGCGGATCACCCTCGACGAGGTGCGCGCCCAGGCCGGCGCACCGGCCACGCCGCCGGATGCCGAGAAGGGTGTGCACCCGCTGGTCCTCGGCATCAACGAGAAGGAGCTCGCGCCTGTCACGCTCGACCCGGAGACCGAGCCGCACCTGCTCATCCTCGGCGAAGGGCAGTCCGGCAAGAGCTCGATCCTGCGCGGCCTGGCCCGCGAGATCATGCGCACCCGCACCCCCGCCCAGGCGCAGCTGGTCGTCGTCGACTACCGGCGGGCACTGCTCGGCGAGGTCCCGGACGAGTACCTGCTCAACTACCTCACCTCAGCCAACCAGGCCCAGCCGGCGCTGCGCGACCTCGCGACGTACCTCGAGAACCGCATCCCGGGTCCCGACGTCACGCCGGAGCAGCTGCGCAGCCGGTCGTGGTGGACCGGCGCCGAGGTCTTCGTCCTCGTCGACGACTACGACCTGGTCGCCACCCAGCAGAGCTCGCCGGTTGCCGCGCTGCAGCCGCTGCTCGCGCAGGCCCGCGACGTCGGCCTGCACGTGACCGTCGCCCGGCGCTCGGGCGGCGCCTCGCGGGCGCTCTACGAGCCGGTGATCCAGTCGCTCCGCGACCTGGCCATGCCCGGGCTGATGCTGTCCGGCAGCCCCGACGAGGGCCCCCTGCTCGGGAACCTCCGCGCCGGCCCGGCCACGGCCGGCCGCGGTCGGTTGATCACCCGCGAGCGCGGTGTCGAGGTCGTGCAGATGGCGTGGAGCGAGCCGGCCCTATAGCCCGCCGGTCTGCTGTCGCTACTTGTGGGTGTGGACCCCGGGCCCGGTGAGCTTGAAGCCGGGCAGGTCGGCGAGGTTGTACGTCGCCTCGAAGGTCCTGCGGTAGCCGGTGTGCGCGACCCGCCAGCCCTCCGGCGTACGGACGTAGCGGTCGGTGTAGAACGCCCCACCCTCGAGCATGAACGAGAAGGCCTCAACGATGACCCGGTCGTAGAGGTACCAGCGGCCGGCTGCGGTGTCGCCGTCGACCTCGATCTCGGGGTGGTGGGCCTGGTGCAGCGTGATCAGTCCCTCGCCGAGGTTCTCGCGCATGTAGGAGACCAGCGCGGTCCGGTCGTCGAAGACCAGACCGTTGTAGTCACCGGTCGCCTCGGGGAGGAAGCACTGCTCGAAGCCGTCCCAGTCCTTGGAGTCGAGGGTGCGCAGGTAGCGGTACTTGAGCTCGCAGATCGCGCGCACGTCGCGCTCCTCGAGGACGGCAGCGGCGTAGTCGGGCAGGTCGTCGGTCACGGGGGCAAGGTAGTGCACCGGCTGTGGAGCGCAGCGGAAAGACCGTAACCGTCTGTCAACACTCCGTAAACCTTGGGGCGATGTTGGTCGGGCACGCTCGGTTCATCCCGTCAAACGCCGGCCCAGCTCGGGTGCGTCCGGCCAGACCCACAGGAGGCCGCAGTGGCAGATCCCACGACGACCAACGGTGCACCCGTCCCTGACCTGGACACCGTGCTCGAGCGCATCCGGGCACAGCGAGCGGCACTCAAGCACCGGCACAGCCAGGCGCTGGCCAGGCTGATGGCCGAGCGCGAGGACCTCAAGGGCGTGCACGCGCTCGCCGACCTGGTCAGCGACTCGCTGCGCTGGTCGGCCTGAGCCCACCCGGTCCGACGGCGCGATAGCCCGCCGATCGGACCCGTCCATCCTGAGTGCCTTGGCGGACGGCCTGGACCAGGCTGCGCTGGCTCGGCTGACCGGCTAACGGCGGCGACCGGTCCCGAACATCCCGCGGGCGATCTCTGCTGCCGCCGTCCGCATGAACTGGCGGAAGGCACCGGACTTCACCACCTGGGTGACGACGCCCTCCTCCTGCTTGGTGCTGCGCGAGGAGCCGGACTTCCTGGCCGGCTTGGCCTTCTCTTGGGCGGCCTTGTCCTCGGCGACCTTGTCGGCGGCGGCCTGCTGGGCGCCCGCCTCGAGCTTCTTCGCGAGCATCTCGCGGGCCGACTCGCGGTCGACGACGGTGGCGTACTTGGCATGACGCGGACTGGCGGCGACCGTCGCCTCCATCGCCGCCGCATCTGTCGGTGCCATCAGGGACTCGGGAGCCCGCAACCGGGTCCACGCGACCGGGGTCGGCGCACCGCGCTCGTTCATCACGGTGACGATCGCCTCGCCGATGCCGAGACCGGTGATCACCTCGCCGAGGTCGTCGTAGGCCGAGTTGGGGTAGGTGTTGACGGTGGCCTTGAGCGCCTTGGCGTCGTTCGGCGTGTGTGCGCGGAGCTGGTGCTGGACCCGCGAGCCGAGCTGGGCGAGCACCGCGTCCGGTACGTCGGTCGGGCTCTGGGTCACGAAGAACACGCCGACGCCCTTCGAGCGGATCAGCCTGACTGTCTGGGCGATCTGGTCGAGGAACGCCTTCGATGCGTCGCTGAACAGCAGGTGCGCCTCGTCGAAGAAGAAGACGAGGTTGGGCTTGTCCACGTCGCCGACCTCGGGCAGGTCGTGGAAGAGGTCGGCGAGCAGCCACATGAGGAACGTCGAGAAGATCGCCGGCCGGTCCTGGAGGTTCGGCAGCTCGACCAGGGAGATCAGCCCCTTGCCGTCGGCGGTGGTCTGCAGGAGGTCGCTCGACTCGAACTCCGGCTCGCCGAAGAACGCGTCCGCGCCCTGGTCGGAGAAACCGATCAGCTCGCGCAGGATGACGCCGGCGGTGGCTGCGGAGAGGCCGCCGAGGTTCTTCAGGTCCGCCTTGCCCTCGTCGCTGGTGAGGAACTTGACCACCTCGCGCAGGTCGGCGAGGTCGAGCAGCGGCAGGCCGGCCTGGTCGGCGTAGTGGAAGACCAGCCCGAGGCTGGACTCCTGGGTGTCGTTGAGGCCGAGCACCTTGCTCAGCAGCGTGGGCCCGAACGCCGACATGGTGACCCTCAGCGGGATGCCGGTGCCCTGCCCCCCGAGCGCGTAGAACTCGACCGGGAACCCGGTCGCCGTCCACTGCTGCCCGACCGACGAGGTGCGCTCGGTGAGCTTGTCACTGGGCACGCCCGGGGTGGCGAGGCCGGAGAGGTCGCCCTTGATGTCGGCGGCGAAGACGGGTACGCCGGCCGTGCTCAGCTGCTCGGCCATCAGCTGGAGGGTCTTGGTCTTGCCGGTGCCGGTCGCGCCGGCCACGAGGCCGTGCCGGTTGAGCATCCCGAGCGGGATCCGGATGTGGGTGCTGGTGAGCGTGGTCGCGTCGAGCATCAGCCCGCCGAGCTCGAGCGCCGTACCTTCGAACTCGTAGCCCGGAGCCACCGCCTTGACGATCGGGCTGTCGGCGTGCGGCTCGGGGCCTGCGGCAGCGGGTGCGGGCTCCGGAGGCGTGGCACTCATGGCGCAACCCTAGGACCCAGGACGGACCTCCTCGCCAGGAAGAAGGCGCTGGTCGGAGCGCTCGTTAGTATCGCGGCGTGATCTTCAAGCGCGTCGGTGAGGGGAGGCCGTACCCCGACCACGGCCTGTCCTCGAAGGCGTGGGCCGCGCTGCCGCCGCGCCAGGTCCGCCTC
>JAWWPK010000335.1:0-2749 GCA_033854925.1 Nocardioidaceae bacterium
CTTTGCCCTCTTGGCGGTGAGCAGGTCGCCGAAGCGGACCCACGACATCATGTCGTCCACCGGGTCGAACCCCAGGTGGGCCAGCTCCGGCACCTCGTTCTCCAGCTCCTCGGGCGTGGTGACGAAGACCTCGCCGAAGGTCCGGGGGTCGACGAAGCGCAGCAGGCCGCCCTGGGTGAAGGTGAACACCACGTGGGTGTGCTTCGGGTCGGGGTCCCGGACGCCGCCCTTGCCCCGGAGGAGCTGGCCGCTCATGCCCAGGTGGACGACGAGCACATCGCCCGCCTCCAGCCGCAGCAGCAGGTACTTGCCCCGGCGCTCGACGGCCGCGATCTTCTGGCCCTCGACCTTCTCGACGAACTCCTTCTCGTCCGGGTGGCGGCGGACGGAGCGGATGCCCTCCACCTGCACCGACTTGATGCGCTTGCCGACGACCTCCTTGTCGAGGTCGCGCTTGATCGTCTCGACTTCGGGCAGCTCAGGCATCGACGTCCACATCCTCGGGCCCGGCGGGCGCGTTGTCGGGCGGGGCGGGCGCCACGGTGTCCACCGCGGCCATGCCCAGCCCGCCGCTGATCGGCTCGCCCCCGGGCTGGCCGGTCGGGTCGGCGGTCGGGTGGCCGGTCGGGTCGGCGGTCGGCTCGCCCGCGGGGTCGCCGGCCGTCTCGGACAGGCGCCGCCAGGCGATGCGGGCCGCGGCCTGCTCGGCCTGCTTCTTCGACCGGCCCTCGCCCACCCCGAAGCCGTGGCCACCGATCGACACGCTGGCCGTGAACCGCTTGGCGTGGTCGGGACCCTCGGACGCGACCCGGTAGTTGGGCAGCTCGTCGTACTCCCGGGCCGCCAGCTCCTGGAGCCGGGTCTTGAAGTCGTGTCCACCGGGACCGGCCGCGGCCTCGGTCATGCGGCCCCCCAACATGTCCATGACCAGCGTCGACGCGTCGTCCCACCCCCCGTCGAGGTAGACGGCGCCGATGACCGCCTCCATGGCGTCGGACAGGATGGAGGGCTTCTCCCTGCCACCGGAGGCGTCCTCCCCCTTGCCCAGCCGGACGGCCTCGCCCAGGCGCAGCTCGCTCGCCGCTTCGGCCAGCACGCCTGCGTTGACCACCGCCGCCCGCACCTGGGCCAGGTGGCCTTCGGGCAGGTCGGGGTAGGTGCGGTAGAGGTGGGCGGTCACGACCAGGCCCAGGACGCTGTCGCCCAGGAACTCCAGGCGCTCGTTGGAGAGCTCACCCGGGCTCTCCGCGCACCACGACCGGTGGCAGAGGGCCCGCGCCAGAAGGGTGCGATCGGCAAAGGGACGACCGAGCCGCTCAACCAGGGCGTCGAGTTGGTCGCTGTGACTCAGGACTTCGACGCGCCGCTGGCACGCTCGACCACGTAGTCGACCGCGTCCCGCACCGTCTTGAGATCTTCGAGGTCTTCGTCCTCGATGCGGAAGCCGGCCGAGCGCTCGGTCATCTCCTCCTCGATGGCCTCGACCAGCTCGATCAGGGCCAGCGAGTCGGCGTCGAGGTCGTCGGTGAACGACGCCCCCTCGCTGATCGCGGAAGGCTCGATCTCGAGGATGTCGGCCAACCGCTCACGGATCAGGGTGAAAATGGCCTGGCGATCGAAGGGTGCCCCGAGAGAGGTCCCTTCGCTGGATGTCGGGCTGACGGCGGGCACGGAGGGTTGGAGCTCCTGAGTGGCGGACTGGGACCGTCCGATGGTACCGGTTTCCGTGCTTGTGCGCTTGTGAATCTCCAGGCCTCTCAGGCGGTGACGACGGCGTCGCGGATGCGACCCACCATGTCGGCCTGGACCATCTCCCGGGCCAGTCCACACGCGTTGAAGATGGCCCGTTGCGACGACGAGCCGTGGCTGATGATGCACACCCCGTCGACGCCGAGGAGCATGGCCCCGCCGTAGGTCTCGGCGTCGAGCTCGGCGTTGAGGGGCAGGAGCAGGGGCAGCAGCACGTTGGTGGCCTGGCGGCCCTCCTCGGTGGACGTCATCACCCGCAGGAGGGTCTCGATGAGGAAGCGGGTGCCCCCCTCGAGCGTCTTGAGCACGACGTTGCCGGTGAAGCCGTCGGTGACGACAACGTCGACCCGGTCGGACAGGACGTCGCGGCCTTCGACGTTGCCGATGAACCGGCCCCCGGCGTGCAGGCACCCGGGCTGGGAAAGCAGGACGTGGGTCTCCTTGACCAGCGCCGATCCCTTGCTCGGCTCTTCGCCGATGGACAGCAGCGCCACCCGGGGCTCGTCGAGCTTGAACCGCTCGGCGGCGAAGACGGCCCCCATCTGGGCGAACTGCACCAGCCAGGCAGGGGTGCAGTCGGCGTTGGCGCCCCCGTCGAGGAGGACGGTGGGGATGGCGCCGGGGACTGGGATGACGGTGGCGATGGCCGGCCGGGCCACGCCCTTGACCCGCCCCATGCGCAGGAGGGCACTGGCCATGGCCGCGCCCGTGTTGCCGGCCGACACCATCGCCGACGCCCGCCCGTCGCGCACCGCCTCGGCGGCGCGCACGAGTGACGAGTCCTTCTTGCGGCGCACCGCCGCGGCGGCGTCCTCGGCCATCGCGATGATCTCCGACGCCTCGATGAGCGGCAGGTCGCCGACGCCGTCGAGTCCCGAAGGGCCGACGAGCACCACCGGGATGCCCGCGGCGGCAGCGGCGTGGGCCCCGGCCAGGATCTCGGCTGGGGCGCGGTCGCCCCCGACCGCGTCGACGGCTATCGGCAGCATGGCGGGGGCGG
>JAWWPK010000336.1:0-3483 GCA_033854925.1 Nocardioidaceae bacterium
CGTCGCTGGCGTCGAACGTCGGCACGCCGTCGACGCCCGAACGCAGGCCGGGCAGGCCCAGCTCGATGCTCATGTGGAGACCTCCTGGGGGGTCGTCAGGCCGTGTACGCCGAGATCGACGTCGATGCCCTCGGCCTCGGCGACGAGGTGGCCGATCGCCTCGGCGAGCTCGGCCGCCTTGAGCGGCAGCCCGCGCACGTGGTTGTAGCCGATGGCGTCGACGAGGTACTTGCCGCGCAGCAGCAGCGCGAGCTGGCCGAGGTTCATCTCCGGCACCAGCACCTTGTCGTAGCGCTTGAGGATCTCGCCGAGGTCCTTCGGGAACGGGTTGAGGTGCCGCAGGTGCACCTGCGCGACCTGGTAGCCCGCCTTGCGGACCCGGCGGGCGCCGGCGCCGATCGGGCCGTACGTCGAGCCCCAGCCGATGACGAGCACCTTGGCCGTCTCCCCGTTCGGGCCGGGAGGGTCGTCGACCTCGAGCGGCGGCAGCGAGTCCGCGATCCGGTCCACCTTGGCCTGGCGGGTGCGGACCATCAGGTCGTGGTTGGCCGCCTCGTAGGAGATGTTGCCGTGCCCGTCGGCCTTCTCGAGACCGCCGATGCGGTGCTCGAGGCCGGGGGTGCCCGGGATCGCCCACGGGCGGGCCAGGGTCTCCTCGTCGCGGAGGTAGGGCCAGAACTCCGCGTCCTCGCCCTCCGGACCGTTCGGCAGGTGGTTCTTCTCGGTGGCGAAGCCGGGGTCGATGGTCGGGAGGTCCTCGACCATCGGGATCTTCCACGGCTCGGAGCCGTTGGCGAGGTAGCCGTCGGACAGCAGCATCACCGGGGTGCGGTAGGTGACCGCGATCCGGATCGCCTCTACCGCGGCGTCGAAGCAGTCGCCGGGTGACTGCGGCGCCACGATCGGCACCGGCGCCTCGCCGTTGCGGCCGAACATCGCCTGCAGCAGGTCGGCCTGCTCGGTCTTGGTCGGCAGCCCGGTCGAGGGACCGCCGCGCTGGACGTCGATGACCACGAGCGGGAGCTCGGTCATCACCGCCAGCCCGATCGCCTCCGACTTCAGCGCGATGCCCGGGCCTGACGTCGAGGTGATGCCGAGCTTGCCGGAGAACGCCGCCCCGATCGCGGCGCCGATACCGGCGATCTCGTCCTCGGCCTGGAACGTCGTGACGCCGAAGGCCTTGTGCTTCGAGAGCTCGTGGAGGATGTCGGAGGCCGGGGTGATCGGGTAGGTGCCGAGCACGATGTCGAGCCCCGACTGCACGCTGCCGGCCACCAGCCCGTAGGCCAGCGCCAGGTTGCCGGAGATGTTGCGGTAGACCCCCGGCGCCATCGGCGCCGGCTTCACTTCGTACTGGACGGCGAACGTCTCGGTGGTCTCGCCGAAGTTCCAGCCCGCCTTGAACGCCGCGATGTTGGCGTCGCGGATGTCCTCGACCTTGGCGAACCGCTTGCCCAGGAACGCGATCGTGGTCTCGATCGGCCGGCCGTACATCCACGACAGCAGCCCGAGCGCGAACATGTTCTTGGCGCGGGCGGCGTCCTTGCGGGACAGCCCGAACTGCTTGACCGCCTCGACCGTCATCCCGGTCAGGTCCAGCGCGAACACCTGGAAGTCGCCCAGCTGGTCGTTGGCGTCACCGAGAGCCGCCAGCGGGTTGGAGGTGTAGCCGGCCTTGGTGAGGTTGCGGTCGGAGAAGTCGTGGCTGTCCACGATGATCGCCGCGCCCTTGGGCAGGTCCGGCAGGTTCGCCTTGAGCGCGGCGGGGTTCATCGCGACGAGCACGTCGGGAGCGTCGCCCGCGGTGAGGATGTCGTGGTCCGCGAAGTGCACCTGGAACGACGAGACGCCCGGCAGGGTGCCCTGGGGCGCCCGGATCTCGGCCGGGAAGTTCGGCAGGGTCACGAGGTCGTTGCCGAACGCGGCCGACTCCTGGGTGAACCGGTCTCCGGTCAGCTGCATCCCGTCACCGGAGTCGCCGGCGAAGCGAATGATGACCCGGTCAACCTGCTTGACCTGCTTCGACACGTGCGGGCGGCCTTCCTTGGGACTCCCAGTCACGCGTTGACGAGGCGTGCTGGCTGGCGTTCGTACTGGGGTTCGTCGGCCCTCGATCGTACCCGCGGTATGCGAAAACTGGACTACGTTCCAGTTCTGCTCCGTCAGGGTTCCCGACGCACCCGCCCCACGATAGTCCGGGGCGCCTCCGGACCCCATCTGTCTCTGTCTTCGGATGCGTGACGCGCGCCACGTCGACCTCATTTGCTATCAAGGCACCTAAGTCGAGTAGTCTGCTCGTAATTACTGACAAGGCCGTGAACTCGGGTGCGGCAAAGGGTGCGAAAGAAAGAGAAGCGAATGAACAGGACGATCAAGGCCGCCGTGGCGCTGACCGCCACGGGGGTGCTGGCCTTGACGGCGACGGCGTGCGGTGGCTCCTCCGGGAGTGACAGCAGCACGCTCAACCTCGTCGGCTACTCCGTGCTCCAGAAGGCCGACGCCGGCCTCATCAGCGCATTCCAGGGCACCGACGCCGGCAAGGGCGTCGACATCAAGGGCTCCTACGGCGCGAGCGGCGACCAGAGCCGTGCGGTCGAGGCAGGTCAGAAGGCCGACATCGTGCACTTCTCGCTCGAGCCTGACCTGACCCGTCTGGTCAAGGACGGTCAGATCGCCGAGGACTGGAACACCGGACCGACCGAGGGCATCTGCGCCAACTCGATCGTTGTCTTCGTGGTCCGTCCGGGCAACCCCAAGGGCATCAGCTCCTGGGCCGACCTGACCACGGACGGCGTCTCGATCGTGACCCCCGACCCCGGCTCGTCCGGCTCCGCGAAGTGGAACCTGCTCGCGGCGTACGGCTCGGTGCTCGCCGGAGGCGGCAGCGACGCTGACGCCCAGTCCTACATCGGCGACCTGGTCGGCAACGTGGCGACCTTCCCGGGCAGCGGCCGCGACGCCACCACGGCGTTCACCAGCGGCACCGGTGACGTCCTCCTCTCCTACGAGAACGAGGCGATCCAGGCGATCCAGGGTGGCGCGGACTTCGAGTACGTCATCCCCGACAGCTCGCTGCTGATCCAGACCCCGTGCGCGGTCACCAAGGACGCCCCGAAGGCGGCCAAGGACTTCCTCGACTTCACCGAGTCGGCCGACGGTCAGAAGCTCTACGCCGAGACCGGCTTCCGCCCGCTCGTCGACGTCGGCAACGTCGAGGTGAAGGGCGCGACCGACCCGAGCGACCCGTTCCCGGCGCCGGCCACCCTCCAGACGATGGCCGACACGTTCAACGGCTGGGGCGAGGCCAACGACAAGTACTTCGGTGACGGCACCGCGGGCAAGCCGCTCGGCATCATCACCTCGATCATCAACGACTCCGGCAAGACGTCGTCCTAACCCGATGGCTTCTGCCGTAGTCACGGCAGGCCGACCGGCGCGCAAGCGTCGGTCGGCCTCTGCCAATTCGTTGACCCCCGCGTCCAC
>JAWWPK010000337.1:0-3519 GCA_033854925.1 Nocardioidaceae bacterium
CTGCGAACACCGCGTCCCCCACGACCCCCACGACCCCGACCGAGACGACGACCCGGGAGGCGGCGGGCCGGGAGGCGGCGGGCCGACCTGCTCCTGCAATCAGGCCCCCGCCTGCCGGAGACACCACCGCGCCAAAACCACCGGCGGCTGGACCTATGTGACCGTCGAGCCCGGCGTCTACCTGTGGCGCAGCCCCCTCGGCTACCAGTTCCTCAAAGACCACACCGGCACCCTCGACGTCACCCCCAACCCCGAACGCGCCCGCCTCGCCCGGACCTTCCTCGGCCACTTCGGCCCGACCACCGACACCCCCGGCCCCGAGCCCTGACCACCCCGCCCCACACCCCGCTGACCTCAGGTGAGCGGGGTATGGGCGCGCTCACGATGGTTAGAGACCCTTGACTGAGCCAGACGAAGGCGAACAGGCCAAGATCGCGATCACGGGGAAACAGACGACCGCAAGGCCGGCCCGGACGGCGATGCCCCCAGCAGTAAGCCGCGGCCGGCTCAGTGCCGCCGCACCGCCACCGGCTCGACGATCCCGAAACCGCGCACCGGCCGCCCCGGCAGCCGGCGGGTCTCGAACTGGTCGTCGGGCAGCAGACCGGCGGTCTCGGCGTCCACGATGACCCGGTTGCGGCGGGCCACGGACGTGAGCCGGGCGGCCATGTTGACCGGTGGGCCGAACACGTCGCCGAGCCGGAGCACGACGATGCCGCTGGCCAGGCCGACGCGGACGTCGGGCATCCGGGAGTCGCGGCCGATGACCGTGATGATCCCCTCGGCGATCTCGAACGCCGCGATCGGGTCCGCGTGCACGAACAGCACCGAGTCGCCGATCGACTTGATCACCCGGCCGCGCTGGGCGGCGACCACGTCGGAGCAACGGGCCTCGAACAGCTCGACGAGGTCGCCGATCCGTTCCTCGGACAGCTCGTTGGACAGGGCGGTGAACTGCACGATGTCCGCGAAGCCGACGGTGAGCCGGGTCGTGTGCAGGTCCTCCTCGCGGGCGCCGAGCGCCTCGATCCGGGCCACGGCGGCGGCCAGGTGCCGGCGCCACACGTAGAGCAGCAGCGACTCGAACGGCTCGGAGAACTCGTCGATCATCCTCAGCCCGAGGGCCAGCCGGTCGCCGCCCTCGCCGGACTGCTCGCCGGCCAGCTCGAGCACCCGGGTGAGCAGTGCGGAGACCTCCCAGTCCGAGAGCCGGGCCATGGTCTGGCCGACCGCGCGAGTGAGGTGGACCGCGAGGTCGAAGTCGATCAGCCCGGAGTCGACCAGCCCGACCAGCGTCGACAACGCCCGCGCATCGGAGCGGGTGAAGGCCGTCGCGGCGCCGTGCTCCGGAAAGCCGAGCGCGCGCCAGAGCCGGCGCGCCTTCTCGAGGTCGACACCGGTCTCGGAGGCGAGCTGTGCGGCGTTGTAGATGCGTGGCTCACCGAGGATGTGCTGCTCGAGGTCCTCGGTGGGCTCGTCTCCTGCTGCGGACAGGGGACTCAGGTCCCGTCGTCGTGGTGCACGGGCCCGGTGCCCGGGTCCGTGATCTCGTGGAGCAGGTCGTTGAGCTTGCGCTGGACCTCCTCGACGTGCGGGATGTCGGGCAACGCGACCTGCCCTTGGGTGCTGGCGTCGCTGATCACCAGCGTGCCGCAGCCGAGCATCCGGTCGATCAGGTCCTTCTCGTAGGCGACGTCGCTGATCCGGGTGAGCGGGATGTCGTGGCCGCGGCGCGTGATGACGCCGTGCCGGGTGATCAGCCGCCGCGTGGTGATCGTGTAGGTCGCCGTCAGCCAGATCAGCACCGGCCGGAGGAAGAACCAGATGATGCCGACGGCGGCGAGCGCCCAGACGACCTTGGTCACGACGCCCTGGTCGACCGCCTTCTGCACGAAGACCGCGATCGCGAGGAGCACGACCAGGGCGAGGATCGGGACGAGCAGCGCCTTGGGGTGGGTCCGCGTGTCGACAACGATCGACTCACCCTCGTTGAGCAGGTTCTTGGAGATGGCCACGGACGGATCATGTCACCGATCGAGGCGAACGTGGACGACATCACCTGCGCTGACCGCCGTGCCGTCCACGACCAGCCGGCCACTCGGATCGACGCCCGTCGCGGTTCCCGTGAGCGCCTCTCCCGACGGCAGGTCGACGCGAACCTGCCGGCCGACGGTCGAGCAGGCCGCGGCGTACGACGCGGCGAGGCGCGAGGTCGCCGCCTCGCCGCCCTCCTGCCACGCGACGTAGCCCTCCCACAGCGTGTCGAGCAGGAGCCCGAGCAGCTCGGTCCGGTCGGGGGCCTCACCCTCGACCGCCAGCGACGTCGCGTCGGCGACCGGCAGCTCGTCCGAGGTCATCCCGACGTTCACACCGACCCCGACGACCGCAGCCGGGCCTTGGGGGGTCTCGACCCGCTCGACCAGGATCCCGGCCACCTTGCGCTCGCCGATCAGGACGTCGTTCGGCCACTTCACCGTCGCGTCGAACCCGGCCGCCCGCAGCGCCTTGCCCACCTCGTAACCGGTCAACAGCGGGATCCATGGCCAGGTCGCCGCCGCAGCCGTCGGGCGGAGCAGGACGGAAAAGGTCAGTGCGGACCTGGCCGGCGTCTCCCAGGTCCGGTCGAGCCGCCCGCGCCCGGCGGTCTGGTGCTCGGCCACGATCACGAGGCCTTCCGGTCCGTCGGCCTGTGCACGCTCGGCGACCAGGGCGTTGGTCGAGCCGGCCTCCTCCACCACCTCCACCTGGTGGTCAGGCAGCCGCTCCGCGTCGAGTGGTGGGCGAGCGGCGGGGTCCGAGGTCACGCGGTCTAGCCTGTCACGCGTGAGCGCGCACCCCGGCGAAGGCACGGACGTCCCCGAGGACATCGACACCCACACGACCGCGGGCAAGCTGGCCGACCTCGACCGCCGGCTCGACGAGGCGGTCCACGCCGGTTCGGCGAAGGCGGTCGAGAAGCAGCACGCCAAGGGCCGCAAGACCGCCCGCGAGCGGATCGAGCTGCTCTTCGACGAGGGCTCGTTCGTCGAGCTCGACGAGCTGGCCCGGCACCGCTCGACGGCGTTCGGGCTCGAGAAGCGGCGCCCCTACGGCGATGGCGTGATCACCGGCTACGGCACCATCGCCGGCCGCCAGACCTGTGTGTTCTCCCAGGACTTCACGATCTTCGGCGGCTCGCTCGGTGAGGTGTACGGCGAGAAGATCACCAAGGTGATGGACCTCGCCATCAGGACCGGCTGCCCGATCATCGGCATCAACGAGGGCGCCGGGGCGCGGATCCAGGAGGGCGTCGTCTCGCTCGGCCTGTACGGCGAGATCTTCCGGCGCAACGTGCACGCCAGCGGGGTGATCCCGCAGATCAGCCTGATCATGGGCTCCTGCGCCGGCGGTCACGTCTACTCCCCCGCCGTCACCGACTTCACGATCAGGGTCGACGGCACCTCCAACCTGTTCATCACCGGCCCCGACGTCATCAAGACCGTGACCGGCGAGGACGTCACCATGGAGGAGCTCGGCGGC
>JAWWPK010000338.1:0-2513 GCA_033854925.1 Nocardioidaceae bacterium
CCCTGCATCCCCTCAAGGCGGTCGGCGTGACGTATCCGGCGGGCAGCGACGACAACCGATTCGAGCGAGCGGTTCACTGTCTCCTTCATGGTGGACGCTCCGAGGACGGCCGACGCCTCCTTCAGAAGGTCGTCGTCGATATCGACGAGCCGTTTACTCATGGCAGGAGTATATACGACTCCCACCGGTCTGGATATACAGAACACCTACCTCATTCGACGATTATCCGGCGATGGCGCGACCACTCGACGAGTTCCCAGGCCAGCTCGAGGACGCCGACAGCTATGGCGGCTACGCCGATGACGGCCAGGGTGACGACGAGGGGCGGCATCTCGAGTTCGAAATACTCCCGGAGGCCGGGCGTGGCCAGTGTCACGAGGAAGGCCACGGCCATCGAGGCCAGCATCACCGCCTTCCACTCGTTGAGGGGGCGGGCGAGGATCACCAGGACCCACAGGGCGACCAGGAACAGCACGATCACGGCGCACGTCCGCTCCTCGACCAGCGACACGCCCGCCTCCTGGCCGGCGATGGCGTAGCCGGAGAAGGTGGCCACCGCCGCCACCGTGCCGGCGGGGACGGCGAAGTGGGCGACCCTCGACACGAAACCCGGGCGGTTCCGCCGGTCGTCGGGCGCCAGGGCGAGGAAGAAGCCGGGGATCCCGATGGTGAGGCTGGAGATGATCGTCAGGTGCCGGGGGAAGAAGGGGAAGGGAAGCGTCGCGACCCCGACCGCCAGCGCCAGCAGCGCCGCGTACACCGACTTGGTGACGAACAGGTTGGCCACCCGCTCGATGTTGGCGATCACCCGCCGGCCCTCGGCCACCACCGCCGGCAGGGAGGCGAACGAGTCGTCCAGGAGGATCAGCTGGGCCACGCTGCGGGTGGCTCCGCTCCCCGACCCCATGGCCACGCCCATGTCGGCCTCCTTGAGGGCGAGGACGTCGTTGACACCGTCGCCGGTCATGGCCACCACGTGCCCCCGCCGCTGCAGCGCCTGCACCATCGCCCGCTTCTGACGGGGCTGCACCCGTCCGAACACCGACGACGCCTCAAGGGCCTTTCCCAGGGCGCCGAGGTCGTCAGGCAGGCTCCGGGCGTCGACCGGAGCGTCGCCGCCGGCGATGCCCACCTTGACCGCCACCGCGCCGACGGTGGCCGGGTGGTCGCCGGAGATCACCAAGACGGCCACGCCCTGCCGGCGGAAGTACTCCACCGTGTCGGCCGCCTCCGGGCGGACCTGCTCGTCGAGACAGACGAGCGCCACGGGCGTCATCGCCGACGGCAGACCGTCGCCGAGCACCTCGTCGCTCCGGGCCAGGAGGATCACCCGGGCGCCGGACCCGGCCAGCGCGTCGACCCTCCCCCGCAACGGATGAGGACCCGAGAGGAGCACGTCGGGCGCGCCCAGCAGCCACGACCCCCGCCCGGCGAACGTGGCGCCACTCCACTTGCGGGCCGACGAGAACGGCACCGCCGCGTCCACCGTCCACAGCGGGTCGGGGCCCATGTCGGCCATCGCCAGCAGGCTCGCGTTCGGGCGCTCCTCGGCCGCCACCAGGGCGCTCACCACCCGGACGACATCGTCGTGACCCATGTCGCCCACGACCTCGATCCCGCTTACCGTGAGCGGGCCCTGGGTGAGCGTGCCGGTCTTGTCGACGCACACCACGTCGACCCGGGCCAGCACCTCCACCGCAGCCAGCTCCTGGATCAGGGCCTGGCGCCGCCCGAGGCGGATCACCCCCAGGGCGAACGCCACGCTCGTCAGCAACACGAGCCCCTCGGGGATGATCGCCCCCACGCCGGCGACGGAGCTGCGCAGCGCCTCGCTGATCGACGACGAGGTTCGCAGCTGGCTGATCAGGAGCAGGATGCCGACGGGGACGATCACCCACGTGGCGACCTTCAGGATCCTGTCGGTTCCCGCCCGCAGCTCGCTGCGCACGACGGTGGACCGCTTGGCCTCCTTGGCCAGCCGGGCGGCATAGGCGGCGTCGCCGACCTCGGTGGCGACGAACCGTCCCTGTCCGGCGGTGACGAAGCTGCCCGAACGGACGCGGTCTCCGGGCTGCTTGGCCACGGGATCGCTCTCGCCCGTGAGCAGGGACTCGTCGATCTCGAGCCCAGCCTCGGTCAGCACGGTCCCGTCGACGGGGAGCGCGTCTCCGGTGGAGACGTCGAGGACGTCGTCGCGCACCACCTCCTCGACGGCGATCTCGGTCACCGCTCCGCCGCGCACCACCCGGGCCCTCGGCGCGCTCACCACGGCCAGACGGTCGAGGGTGAGCTTGGCCCTCGTCTCCTGCACGATGCCGACCAGGGCGTTGACGACCAGGACGATCCCGAACAGGGCGTCGTGGTACTCGCCGGTGAGGAGGACGACGACGAGCAGCGAGCCGAGGATGGCGTTGAACCGGGTGAGGAGGTTGGCCCGCACGATGTCGGCGAAGGTCCTCCGGTTGTCGTCGGTGGTGACGTTCCGCAGGCCTCGGGCGGCCCGGTCCTTGACC